>NZ_JBWKCM010000021.1:0-14772 GCF_056436485.1 Streptomyces sp. NPDC043746
TTCAGCAGCTCCTCGACGTCCTGCCAGCGCTTGGCGTTGCGGGCGCCGGGGACGTTGGTGTGGGCCAGCTCGTCGACCAGGGCGACGGCCGGGGCGCGCTCCAGGACGGCGTCGACGTCCATCTCGGTCTCGGCGGGGTTGACCGGGGGGTGGGTGGTCTCGCAGCGCCGGACCTGCTCCAGCCCGTGCAACAGCGCCTCGGTGCGCGGCCGGCCGTGGTGGTTGACGAAGGCCACCACGCAGTCGGTGCCGCGCTCGACCCTGCGGTGGGCCTCGGAGAGCATCGCGTACGTCTTGCCGACGCCCGGTGCCGCGCCCAGGTAGATCCGGAGTGTGCCGCGTCCCATGGCCCCATTGTCTTCTTCCGTCGACCGTCCTCGGTGCGACGGCCGGTGGCGCCCGGTGCGGCTGCCACCCCCGACGCTACTCCGCCCGGGACAGGTCTCCGGTGGCGGGAGCGGGGGCCGGGGGCGTATTGACGTAACTCTGACGCGGGAACCGTGCAGGTGAGGGGCGCGCACGGGAAAGGCCGGTGGGCCGCGCCCCCGGAAGGGTGCGGTCCACCGGCCTTTCCCGTGGTCACGGACCGGTGGACCCGGTCACGTACCGCTAGCGGACCTCGGTGATCTCCGGGCCGCGCTGGAGCTGGCCCATGCCGCCGGAGAACTTCGAGCCCTCCTGCTCCTCCTGCTGGACGCCCTCGGGCACCATCTGGGCGTCGTTGGGGAGCTTCAGGACGATCGGGTCGCGGGGGGCCATCGGGCCGTCGCCGCGGACGACCACGGTGTCCCGGAAGATCGTCTCCAGCAGCCCGGCGGCCTCCGGCTGGACGGCGCCCTGGCCGGAGATGACCCCGCGCAGGAACCAGCGGGGGCCGTCGACACCGACGAAGCGCACCAGCTGCACCCCGTTGGTGCCGTCCGGGAGCTGTACGGGGACCTGCGCGCGCAGCTCCCAGCCCAGCGGGCCCTCGACCTCGTCGATGACGCCGCCCTGCTGGGTGATGCCGGAGGCGATCTCCTCGCGGACCTCGCCCCAGATGCCCTCGCGCTTGGGGGCGGCGAAGGCCTGCAGCTGGATGGCGCTGTCACGCAGCACGACGGTGGCGGCGACGATCGCGTCCCCGGCCACCTCCACGCGCAGCTCCATGCCCTCGACCCCGGGGACGAAGATGCCGCCCAGGTCGACCCGGCCCTCGCCGGGCTGGGAGACCTCGGTGCTGTCCCAGGGTCCGTCGGGGCGGGGGGCCGGCGGCAGGTTCACCCGCCGGGCGCCCGACGCGGCTCCGTCGGTACCCTCGTCGGCGACCTGCTCGGTCTCGCGCACCTCGTCCGCCGCGTCCTCGGCGGAACCACTCTTCTTGCGACGTCCGAACACGTCACTGTCCTTCCCGGTCGGATACGACCGAAGCGTAGCTGTTCCCACCGTGGGTGATCCCGCCCTCGGCGACGTCCACCGACGCATGGCCGCCGGTGGACCCGAAGCCCCCTTCGGCCCGCGCCGAGCCGGGAAGTTCCGCCACCTCGTGGAAGCGCACCTTCTCGACCCGCTGGACAACCAGTTGGGCAATCCGGTCGAACCGCTCGAACCGCACGCTCTCGCGCGGATCGAGGTTGACCACGATCACCTTGATCTCCCCACGGTACCCGGCATCCACCGTCCCTGGGGCATTCACGAGGGCCACTCCGCAGCGGGCGGCGAGGCCGGAGCGCGGGTGCACGAAGGCGGCGTACCCGTCGGGCAGGGCGATCGAGACCCCGGTGGGGAGCACCACGCGCTCCCCGGGGGCGAGTTCGGCGGCCTCGGTGGTGACCAGATCGGCCCCGGCGTCCCCCGGGTGTCCGTACGCCGGAATCGGCACGTCCGGGTCGAGCAGGCGGATCAGTACGTCGACGGGGCTGGGCATCAGGGGTTCACCTCGAAGGCTCGGGCACGCTTGACCTGGTCCGGGTCGGCCATGGCGGCCTGGATCTCGGCGGGCCTCCCGTTCTCGATGAAGTGGTCCACCTTGACCTCGATGAAGAGGGCGTCGGCGCGGACGGCGACGGGGCCCTCGGGGCCTCCGATGCGGCCGGTGGCCGTGGAGTAGATCTTCCGGCCGTGTACGGCGGTGATGCGGGCGTCCAGGTGCAGCGCGGTGCCCACCGGGACGGGGCGCACGAAGTCGGTCTCCAGCCGTCCGGTCACCGCGATCGTGCGCAGCAGCCAGTTCAGCGAGCCGAGGGTCTCGTCGAGCGCGGTGGCGAGCACCCCGCCGTGAGCGAGGCCGGGTGCGCCCTGGTGGGCGGGCTTGACGGTGAACTCGGCGGTGACGCTCACGCCCTCGCCGGCCCGGGCCATCAGGTGCAGTCCGTGCGGCTGTCCGCCGCCGCAGCCGAAACAGTGCTCGTAGTGCGCGCCGAGAAGCTCCCCGGGCGGCGGGGCGTCCGGGTGCCGGACCGGGGCGACGGCGTCGGCCGGGGGTGTCAGGGCTGCTGATGTTCCACTCACAGGCGCAGACCTTACCCGCGCGGCGGCACGCCGGTCGCGCCGTGCCAAGCTTGGCTCCATGCAGCCTTCCGCACCGCCCTTCGACGAACGTCTCACCGCGCCCCGCTCCTGGTGGTTCATCGCCTTCGGGATCGGTGTCGCCTGTGCGCTGATGCTCCTGCCGCTGGGCACCCTGCCGATGCTGGTCGGGCTGGTCGGCGGTACGGCGGCGGCCGCGGCGGCCGTGAGCAGTTACGGCTCCGCCCGGATCCGGGTGGTCGGCGGGGCTCTGGTGGCGGGTGACGCCCGCATTCCGCTCTCCGCGCTCGGGGAGGCCGAGGTGCTGGACGCCGAGGAGGCGCGCGCCTGGCGGACGCACAGGGCGGACGCGCGGGCCTTCATGCTGCTGCGCAGCTATGTGGTGACGGCGGTGCGGGTGGAGATCACGGACCCGGAGGACCCGACTCCGTACGTCTTCCTCTCCACCCGGGACCCGAAGGGCCTGGCGGCGGCGCTGAAGGGTGTCCCGGCGGCCTGACCGCTCGTACGGGGGCGGGCCGGGGGCGCCGGTCAGGCGTCCTCGATCCCCTTGGGCAGGACGACGGGCACGGCGGGCCGCTCCAGCGGTGGCAGATCGGTGAGCCGGTCCCAGGGGATCCGGTTCTTGCGCAGATCACTCCTGACCCGGTCGGCCAGCTTGCGGGTGTCGCGGCGGTTCATCGCGGCGCCGACGGCGGCGCCGATCATGAACGGGATCAGGTTGGGCAGGTTGCGCGCCATGCGCTTGGTGATCTGCTGGCGCAACTCGCGCTTCATCTGACCGCCCAGGGCCGCGTTGAGCGTGGCGGGGCGCATGACGTCGATGCCGCGCTCCTGCGTCCACGACGTCAGATACGCGGTGGAGCGCTGGGCGAGATTGCCCGGCGGGCGGTGGCCGTAGACCTCGTGGAGTTCGGCGACGAGCTTCATCTCGATCGCGGCGACGCCGGTGACCTCGGCCGCCAGCTCGGCGAGCATGGCGGGCGGTACGGGCATCATGGCGGCCGCGCCGACGCCCGCTCCGACGGTGGCGCTGGCCCGGCTCGCGCCCGCCACCAGCTTGTCGGCCAGCTCCTCGGGCCCCAGCCCGGGGAACTGCTTGCGCAGCGCGGCGAGGTCGCGCACCGGGACGCGGGGAGCCGTCTCGATGATCAGGTCCGCCAGACGGCCGGCCAGCGCACGGGCGCTCTCCCCGCTCTTGCGCACCCCCCGTTTCACTCCGTGCAGGCGGCCTGCCCCGGTCGCGGGCTCCGCCTGGCCCCTCTCTCCGCCGCTCGGCAGGTTGGCCGCCCCGGCCACTTCGAGCGAGGCCGGACGGCCCCGCTCGTCGTCGGACGTACCGGAAGCACCGGAGCCTGAGACACCGGAGAGGTCCGGCAGGGCGGCGGACCGCTCGGCAGCCGGGCTGTCGCCCGCCGCCGGGCCTGTGCCGCCCCGATACGCCTCCGGTCCGTGCCGGCGCCAGGGGCGCCGCTTCCGGAACGGTGTGTCGCCTGCCACGGCCGACCCGACCTCAGTCGCAGTCGCGGCAGATGGGCTGACCGTTCTTCTCGCGGGCCAGCTGGCTGCGGTGGTGCACCAGGAAGCAGCTCATGCAGGTGAACTCGTCGGCCTGCTTGGGCAGGACCCGGACGGCCAGCTCCTCGTTGGAGAGGTCCGCGCCGGGCAGTTCGAGGCCCTCGGCCGCGTCGAACTCGTCGACGTCGACGGCGGAGGCCGTCTTGTCGCTCCGACGGGCCTTCAGCTCCTCGAGACTGTCCTGGTCGACGTCGTCGTCGGTCTTGCGTGGGGTGTCGTAATCCGTTGCCATGTCGCTCTCCCCCTCTTGGGTGTCTGCGGTGTCTCAGCGCACGTAACGCGTGAGAGGCCGGACTTGTGCCCGACCTGAGGCGGAGATTTTGCCTCACATCAAGGTCTGTTACTCAATCGACACCCAACCGGCCGCCTCGGCGAGGCTCGGCTTGGGTGGCGATGGGGACCGTACACGGTCCCGACTGTGCAGTTCACAGGCGCCACCCCGTGTACTTCCCGTGATAATGCCCTCCGAAAACCCGGACGATTACCGGCTTTCCGAACGGGATGCGATCACGGAGCGTGCAGGAGCCGAAAGCGGGCCCTGTGATCGATCACACACGGCCCACCCGGGGGCGGGTCCTGAAAATTCCGCCCAAAGCGAACACGGAGGTCCGGTGGACCATCACCTCGCGCGACCGCTCAGACCGGCAGGGTGACACGCATCACAAGACCGCCGCCCTCGCGGGGCTCCGCGATGATACGGCCTCCGTGGGCCCGCGCGACGGACCGCGCGATCGACAGGCCGAGTCCGACCCCCTTGTCGCTGCCCGTACGCTCCGTACGCAGCCGCCGGAAGGGCTCGAAGAGGTTGTCGATCTCGTACGCGGGCACCACCGGTCCCGTGTTCGAGACGACCAGCAGGGCCTGGCCGGGCTGGAGGGAGGTGGTGACCTCCACCCAGCCGCCCTCGGCCACGTTGTAGCGCACGGCGTTCTGTACGAGGTTCAGCGCGATCCGCTCCAGCAGCACCCCGTTGCCCTGGACGACGGCACCGGCCCGCTCGCCGCGGATCTCCACGTTCCGCTCGACCGCCTCCGCCCGCGCCTGATCGATGGCCCGGTCGGCGACCTCGGCGAGATCGACGGGTTTGCGCTCCACGATCTGGTTGTCGCTGCGGGCCAGCAGCAGCAGCCCCTCGACCAGCTGCTCGCTGCGC
The DNA here is from genome assembly GCF_056436485.1 of Streptomyces sp. NPDC043746. Taxonomy (NCBI): domain Bacteria; kingdom Bacillati; phylum Actinomycetota; class Actinomycetes; order Kitasatosporales; family Streptomycetaceae; genus Streptomyces; species Streptomyces sp. NPDC043746. Next base: position 5,240 of record NZ_JBWKCM010000021.1, read on the forward strand.
TCGTTGGTGGCCAGCAGCGTCTTCCCGAGCTGCTGGAGCTCCGGCGGGGCCTGCGGATCGGAGAGATGGACCTCCAGCAGCGTGCGGTTGATCGCCAGCGGGGTGCGCAGCTCGTGCGAGGCGTTGCCGACGAACCGCTGCTGCGCGGTGAACGCCCGCTCCAGCCGGTCCAGCATGTCGTCGAAGGTGTCCGCCAGCTCCTTCAGCTCGTCGTCCGGGCCGTCCAGCTCGATCCGCCGGGTGAGGTCGGTGCCCGCCACCCGGCGCGCGGTCCGGGTGATCCGGCCCAGCGGGGACAGGACGCGGCCCGCCATGGCGTAGCCGAAGGCGAACGCGATGATGCTGAGCCCGACCAGGGCCAGCAGGGAGCGGTTGAGGAGCGTCTCCAGCGCCTCCTTGCGCTGGTTGTTGACGCAGGCGTTCATCGCCGCGTTGAAGGCCTCCGGGGAGGGGGTCGTGGGCAGGTCGCAGATGTCGCTCGCGACCCTGCCGCTGACGATCTCGAAGGGCAGTTTGCTGCCCACCCCGAGGGCCTGCGCGGCCAGCATGTAGATGATCGAGAGCAGCAGGATGCCCGCGATCAGGAACATGCCGCCGTAGAGCAGCGTGAGCCGTATCCGGATGGTCGGACGCAGCCAGGGGTACGGGGGCTCCTGCTGCTTGGGCTCCCAGGTGGGCTTCGGGGGTGCCGTGGGGGGCGGCGGGGTGGCGGCCATGGTCCTCAGATCCGGTATCCGGAGCCCGGCACGGTGACGATGACGGGCGGTTCACCGAGCTTGCGGCGGAGCGTCATGACGGTGACGCGCACCACGTTGGTGAAGGGGTCGGTGTTCTCGTCCCAGGCCTTCTCCAGGAGCTGCTCCGCCGAGACGACGGCGCCCTCGCTGCGCATCAGGACCTCCAGCACCGCGAACTCCTTGGGGGCGAGCTGGATCTCCACCTCGTCCCGGAAGACCTCGCGGCGGTTGGGGTCGAGCTTGATCCCGGCGCGCTCCAGGACCGGGGGCAGGGCGACCGTCGTACGGCGGCCGAGCGCGCGGACCCGGGCGGTCAGCTCGCTGAAGGCGAAGGGCTTGGGGAGGTAGTCGTCGGCGCCCAGCTCCAGCCCTTCGACCCGGTCGCTGACGTCGCCGGACGCGGTGAGCATGAGGACCCGGGTGGGCATGCCCAGCTCGACGATCCTGCGGCAGACGTCGTCGCCGTGCACCACCGGGAGGTCCCGGTCCAGCACGACGACGTCGTAGTCGTTGACCCCGATGCGCTCCAGGGCCGCGGCACCGTCGTAGACGACGTCGACGGCCATGGCCTCCCGGCGCAGCCCGGTGGCCACCGCATCGGCGAGCAGCTGCTCGTCCTCGACGACGAGTACGCGCACAGCGCATTCCTTCCTTAGGTCCTTCTACGGGTTCACACAGCGAACGGCCTCCAGGGGAGGCCGACCGTGTGCGTCCATCCTGCCCGCAACTCGCATAAACCGGCGGTAAGGCGACGCGGGGCCGGCCCGCACCCCGGGAAGGGGACGGATTTACCGGCCAGTTGAGGTTTCCGTGAGGTTGCGCATGGGGATGAGGGGTTCACACCCGCGATCACGTCCGGCCCGTGGCATGCCACGGCCCCTCTCCGTTCCCCGGAGAAGCGGCGAGATCACCCGCCCCTCCGGCTCCCCTGCCGGAGGAACCCCGGGCACACCCCCGTGCCACCGACCCACGATGAGGGGGCGCATCATGGACGCTTTCACCGCAGGTCTGCTGCAACGCATCAAGACGACCGAGTCCGACCTCACGCGGGCTCGCGAGGACGGCGACGACTTCCTGGCGGATGTCGAGCAGGGCGAGCTGGACGACCTGCACCGCCTCGCGGCCGAGCACGGCGTGGAAATCGGCGCCACGAGCGTCTGAGCCGTACGACAGAGGGCCCCGGGAGCCGTCATGGCCCCCGGGGCCCTCTGCTGCGCTCAGCGCCCCGCACAGCTCCCACCAGGGCGACCGCGGGGTCAGTCGTGCCAGGCGCCCAGCTCCTCCAGGGCCGCCTGGAGCGGCTCGAAGACCCCGGGGGTCGCCGCCACCGTGAGGTCGCCGTCGGCGGGCAGTCCGGGGCGTCCGCCGGTCAGCGCGCCCGCCTCCCGGGCGATGAGGTCGCCCGCGGCCAGGTCCCAGGGGTGCAGCCCGCGTTCGTAGTAGCCGTCCAGCCGCCCCGCCGCCACATCGCAGAGGTCGACGGCGGCCGAGCCGCCGCGCCGGATGTCGCGGAGCCTCGGAATCAGATGCTGGGCCACGTCCGCCTGGTGGGCGCGGACGTGGGTGACGTAGTTGAAGCCGGTCGAGACGAGGGCCTGGTCGAGCGGCGGGGCGGGGCGGCAGCGCAGGGCGTTGCCGTTCGCGTACGCACCGCCGCCCAGGACCGCGTGGTACGTCTCGCCGCGCATCGGGGCCTCCACGACGCCCACGACCCGCTCACCGTCCCGCTCGGCGGCGATGGAGACGGCCCAGGTCGGCAGGCCGTACAGGTAGTTCACGGTGCCGTCGAGCGGGTCGATGACCCAGCGGATGCCGGTGGAGCCCGGGGAGCTGGCGCCCTCCTCGCCGAGGAAGCCGTCGTCGGGTCGGAAGTCGGTGAGATAGCCGGTGATCAGCTTCTCGGCGGCGATGTCCATCTCGGTGACCACGTCGATGGGGCTGGACTTGGTGGCGGCCACCCCCAGGTCGGCGGGACGGCCGTCCCGCAGCAGGGCACCGGCGCGGCGCGCGGCCTCCAGGGCGAGGTCGAGCAGTTCGGTGAGGGCGGGGTCGGTCACGGGGGCTCCCAGGGGGGTCGACGGGGCGGATGCGTTACGCGTACGGGCTGTCGGCGCCGGCCGCGGCCGCCTTCGGGGCCCTGGCCGGGCAGCAGCCGACCGGACAGACGTCGTGGGACGGGCCGAGGGAGCCCAGCGCGCAGGGCGTCACCGCGCGCCCCCGCTCGCTCGCCGCGCGCTCCAGGAGCAGCTCCCGTACGGCGGCGGCGAAGCGCGGGTCGTCGCCCACGGTGGCGGAACGGCGGACCGGAAGACCCAGCTCGGCGGCCTTGGCGGTGGCCTCGGTGTCGAGGTCGTACAGCACCTCCATGTGGTCGGAGACGAAGCCGATGGGCGCCATCACGACGGCGGGGACGCCCTCGCCGTGCAGGGTCTCCAGGTGGTCGCAGATGTCGGGCTCCAGCCACGGGATGTGCGGGGCACCGCTGCGGGACTGGTAGACGAGCTGCCAGGGGTGGTCGACGCCGGTCTCCTCGCGCACCGCCTCCACGATCAGCCGGGCCACGTCCAGGTGCTCCGCGACATACGCGCCGCCGTCGCCGTGGGCCTCCACCGGGCCGGAGGCGTCGGCGGCGGAGGTCGGGATGGAGTGGGTGGTGAAGGCGAGGTGGGCGCCCGCGCGGACGTCCTCGGGGAGGTCGGCCAGCGAGGCGAGCACGCCGTCGACCATGGGCCGGACGAAGCCGGGATGGTTGAAGTAGTGGCGCAGCTTGTCCACCCGCGGCACCTCCAGCCCCTCCGCCTCGAGGGCGGCCAGCGCCTCGGCCAGGTTCTCGCGGTACTGCCGGCAGCCCGAGTAGGAGGCGTACGCACTGGTGGCGAGGACGGCGATGCGGCGGTGGCCGTCGGCGGTCATCTCGCGCAGGGTGTCGGTGAGGTACGGCGCCCAGTTGCGGTTGCCCCAGTAGACCGGCAGGTCCGGGCCGTGCTCGGCGAAGTCCTTGCGCAGGGCGTCCAGCAGCGCCCGGTTCTGGGCGTTGATCGGGCTGACCCCGCCGAAGAGGAAGTAGTGCTGCCCGACCTCCTTGAGCCGTTCCTCGGGGATGCCCCGGCCGCGGGTCACGTTCGCCAGGAACGGGACCACGTCGTCCGGGCCCTCGGGACCGCCGAAGGAGAGGAGAAGCAGGGCGTCATAGGGAGCGGCATCGCGCAGATCGGACATGACACCGATCCTGCCACCCGCCTCCGACAGTGCGGCAACCGACATCCGACGCCCCGTCGGCACGTGCCCGGACCAGGAGTCCGGGCTCCGCCGCGGGTGGCCCGAAATCCGGTGTCCGGCACCTCCGCCCGGCCGTAAGCTGTATCAGCCACCTACACGCATGACAGGCACGACCGGAGCACCCCTTGCCCAGCCCCTACCGCACGATCTTCGCCGCCCCCGGTTCCAAGGGGTTCTCCGCCGCCGGGTTCTTCGGGCGGATGCCGCTCTCCATGCTCGGCATCGGCGTCGTGACCATGATCTCGCAGCTCACCGGGCGCTACGGGCTGGCCGGGGCGCTCACCGCCACGCTGGCCATGGCGGCCGCCGTCTTCGGTCCGCAGGTCTCGCGCCTGGTCGACCGGTACGGGCAGCGCCGGGTGCTGCGCCCCTTCACGCTGGTCGCGGTGGCGGCCGTGGCGGGGCTGCTGGTCTGCGCCCAGCAGGGGGCTCCGGACTGGACGCTGTTCGTCTTCGCGGCGGCAGCGGGCTGTGTGCCGAGCGTGGGGTCGATGGTCCGGGCCCGCTGGGCGGCGATCTACCGGAGTTCCAGCCGTGAGCTGCACACGGCGTACTCCTGGGAGTCGATCGTCGACGAGGTGTGCTTCATCTTCGGCCCGATCATCTCGATCGGGCTCTCCACCGCCTGGTTCCCGGAGGCCGGTCCGCTGATCGCCGCCGTCTTCCTGCTGGTCGGGGTCTTCTGGCTGACCGCCCAGCGCACCACCGAGCCCGTCCCGCACCCGAAGTCGCTCCACACCGGCGGCTCGGCACTGCGCTCGCCGGGGCTCCAGGTGCTGGTGGCCACCTTCGTGGCGACGGGCGCGATCTTCGGCGGCGTGGACGTGGTGACCGTGGCGTTCGCCGAGGAGAGCGGCAAGAAGGCGGCGGCCTCCCTGGTCCTGGCGGTCTACGCGCTGGGCTCCTGCCTCGCGGGGGCGGTCTTCGGGCTGCTGCACCTGAAGGGGAAGCCCGCGACCAGGTGGCTGGTGGGTGTCTGTGCGATGGCCGTGAGTATGATCCCCCTCCAACTGGCCGGGAACCTTCCGTTGCTGGCCGTGGCGCTCTTCGTCGCGGGCATCGCCGTCGCACCCACGATGGTCACCACGATGGCTCTCGTCGAAGCGCACGTACCGCGCACCAAGCTGACCGAGGGCATGACCTGGACCAGTACCGGGCTCGCGGTCGGAGTGGCGCTCGGCTCCTCGGCCGCCGGCTGGGTGGTCGACGCCGCCGGGGCGAAGGCGGGGTACGCGGTGCCCGTCGCGGCGGGGGCGCTCGCGGCGGCGGTGGCGTTCCTGGGGTATCACCGGCTGGCGAAGCCGGTTCCTACGGGAGGGCGCGGGGAAGATGACCGACACCTACGCACGGACGACGAGCACGTGGCGTAACTGGGCGGGGACCGTCACCGCCCGGCCCGCCAGGGCCGAGTCCCCCGCGTCCGTGGACGAGCTGGTCGACGTGGTGCGCCGGGCGCACACGGACGGGCTGAAGGTGAAGCCGGTCGGCACCGGCCACTCCTTCACGGCCGCCGCCGCCACCGACGGGGTGCTGATCCGCCCGGACCTGCTCACCGGCATACGGGACATCGACCGCAAGGCGATGACCGTCACCGTGGAGGCGGGTACTCCGCTCAAGCGCCTCAACACCGCGCTCGCCCGTGAGGGGCTCTCGCTCACGAACATGGGCGACATCATGGAGCAGACGATCGCCGGGGCGACCTCCACCGGAACGCACGGTACCGGCCGCGACTCGGCCTCCCTGTCCGCCCAGATCCGCGCCCTGGAGCTGGTCACCGCCGACGGTTCGGTGCTGGTCTGCTCGGAGCGGGAGAACCCGGAGGTGTTCGCCGCCGCCCGGGTCGGGCTCGGCGCCCTCGGAGTGATCACCGCGGTCACCCTCGCCGTGGAGCCGGTCTTCCTGCTGACCGCCCGGGAGGAGCCGATGACCTTCGACCGGGTCACTTCCGACTTCGACGAACTGGTCGCGGAGAACGAGCACTTCGAGTTCTACTGGTTCCCGCACACCGGCAACTGCAACACCAAGCGCAACAACCGCAGCGCCGGACCCGCCGCCCCGCCCGGGAAGGTGAGCGGCTGGATCGACGACGAACTGCTCTCCAACGGCGTCTTCCAGGTGGCCTGTTCGGTCGGCCGGGCGGTCCCCGCGGCCATACCGTCCCTCGCCAGGCTCGCCAGCCGGGCGCTCTCCGCCCGGACCTACACCGACATCCCCTACAAGGTGTTCACCAGCCCGCGCCGGGTGAGGTTCGTGGAGATGGAGTACGCCGTTCCGCGCGAGCGGGCGGTGGCGGCGCTGCGGGAGCTGAAGGCGATGGTCGAACGCTCACCGCTGAAGATCAGCTTCCCGGTGGAGGTGCGGACCGCGCCCGCCGACGACATGGCCCTCTCGACCGCCTCGGGCCGCGACAGCGCGTACATCGCCGTCCACCTCTACAGGGGCACGCCCCACCGCTCGTACTTCACGGCGGTCGAGCGGATCATGACCGCGCACGCGGGCCGCCCGCACTGGGGCAAGCTCCACACCCGGGACGCGGGGTATCTGGCGGGGGTCTACCCGCGGTTCGGGGAGTTCACCGCCGTACGGGACCGGCTCGACCCGGACCGGATGTTCGGCAACGACTATCTGCGGCGCGTCCTCGGGGAGTGAGCCCCTGCCGTGAGGCGGCCGGCCCCCTCACGGTGGTGAGGGGGCCGTTCCGTTTCCGGTACGCCGTTCACTCGGTGCCGGAGCCACCCGCGGGCGGGGCCTGCTCGCCCTGGCCGGGGGCGCCACCGGGGCCCGCACCGGTCGTGGGGTCGGGGGCGCCGGTCCCGTCGTCGCCGGGGGTCGAAGGGGTGGGCGTCGGGGCGGGCGTGGTCCCGCCGCCGGAGGGGGTGGGCGTGGGGGTGGAACCGGTGCCCGGGCCCTCGCCGCCGGTACCCGTGCCGGGGTCGGGACTCCCACCGCCGCCCTTGCCGGGGTCGGTGGCGGGAGCGGAGCTTGTACCCCTGCCGTCGCTCTCGCCGTCCCCGTCGCCGGGGGTCCGGCGGTCCTCGCGCTCTCCCCCGTCCCTGCCGGTGTCACCGGAGGGCGCGGGGTTGGTGGGGCCAAAGTCGCGGTCGCCGCCTCGGACGACGGAGCTGAGGGTGGTGCCCTTGCCGCCGCTGAGGTCGTTGCCCGAGATCACCTCGAAGACCGTGATCCCGCCCATGGCCACGGCGAAGACGGCGGCCGCCGCGAGGGCGGGCCGCTTCCAACCGCGCAACCGGGTGCCGTGTGTGGTGCCCTCGGTGAACGCGTCGTCGGTGAAGACGCCGTCGGCCGGGGCGTCGTCCGTCCCGGTGGGGTGCACCGCCGCCTGCGGCAGCATCTGCGTGCGGTCCGGGTCGGCCACCGGCCTCAGCAGCCGCGTACGGTCGGCGTCGGCGACCGCCCCGAGCACCTGCGTACGGTCCGGTTCCGCGACCGGCCTCAGCAGCTGTGTGCGCTCCGGGTCCGGGACGCCGTGCGGGTCCACGTCCGGGACCGTGCCCGGGTCGACGGTCGGCAGCACCCTGGTGGCATCCTCCGCCGGACCCCGCCCCGGAGCGGGCTGCCCCCTCCGCTCGGCGGATCTGCGCCCGGCCGGCGTCGTCTCCTTGGTCCGCACCGTCACCTGGCGGCCCTCCGGGTGGGTCACCTGGACCGTCACCTCGCGGATCTGCTCGCCCGTGCGGCGGAAGAAGTGCTGGAAGACGGAGCCCCCGCAGGTGGCGACGACGCTCATCACGCCCGCCCCGGCGATGGTGCCGTACACGCCCAGCTGCGAGGCCGCCACCGCTGCCGCGACGGCCGCCACGGCGCTCCCGGCGACCTGCGGGAGACTCAGATCTATGCGCCTCTCCTTGGGTTCTATGTCACTTTCCGGCTTATGAACCATTACCAGCCCCTGCTTGACATCTCTCCCACCATGCAACAGGAAGGGACAAATGAGCGAAGTGGATAGTTCCGTTTCCGGTGATTGTGTGAAGCACGCCACGCATCAAGGGCATATCGCAGGGAAGTGGGTAACCCAACTCCCGGGCCTCCCGAGAAGTTCGGCGGCGCGCCGGTCCACCCCGGTGGCCCGAATGGAGTACTGTGACGAGCCCTGGGGCGGACTCCCACACGGGTATCCGCAGCTACGGGAGGGGGCCGACGGCGGCACTCGAACCGGCGGCGCCAAGGCATTGCACGGACGCTTGCTGCACAGAGCGGCCAAATCGGTCACTTTGGGACGCAAGAGGCAACCGTGCCATGGCGGCGTTCCAGGGCGAGCGCCCGACACGCCGGGCAACTTGGCAAGGTTGTGGCAGGCTGCACCCGGGCAGGTCACACTCGACTAGCGGAAGCAGCGACGCACGTGACGTCGGCAGGCACCACCCGGGAGGTCCCCATGCCCGAACTGCGTGTCGTGGCCGTCTCCAACGACGGCACACGACTGGTGCTCAAGGCTGCGGACAGCACGGAATACACGCTTCCGATCGATGAGCGGCTGCGCGCCGCCGTGCGCAACGACCGCGCTCGGCTGGGCCAGATCGAGATCGAGGTGGAGAGCCACCTCCGCCCTCGGGACATCCAGGCCCGCATACGGGCCGGTGCCTCCGCGGAGGAGGTCGCTCAGTTCGCCGGTATCCCGGTCGACCGAGTCCGCCGCTTCGAGGGCCCCGTGCTCGCGGAGCGCGCCTTCATGGCCGAGCGGGCCCGGAAGACCCCCGTGCGCCGTCCCGGCGAGAACACCGGCCCCCAGCTCGGCGAGGCGGTGCAGGAGCGGCTGCTGCTGCGCGGCGCCGACAAGGAGACCGTCCAGTGGGACTCCTGGCGCCGGGACGACGGCACCTGGGAGGTTCTGCTCGTCTACCGGGTCGCGGGCGAACCGCACTCGGCGAGCTGGAGCTACGACCCGCCGCGCCGACTGGTCCAGGCCGTCGACGACGAGGCGCGCTCGCTGATCGGGGAGACCGACGACGCGGCGCCCGAGCCGAGCTTCCCGTTCGTGCCCCGGATCGCCCGGCTGCCGCGCGACCGGCCGCTGGACCGCACCCTGGACCGGCAGATCGAGCGGCACGGGGAGCGGCCCGTGCCGGCTCCCGAGCCGGAGGAGTACGTGAGCAGCGCCTCGGCCGGTGAGCGTGACTCGCTGACCAGCCTGCTGGAGGCGGTGCCGAGCTTCCGGGGCGACATGGTCGTGCCGGAGCGGCCCACGCAGCCCGAGCCGCCCGCGCTGGAGCCGGCGGCCGAGGAGGCCGAGGCGGACGTACCGCCCGCGGCGGCCTCCGCAGGTGCCGGTTCGGCGTACGCGGACGTGCTGATGCCGAGGGCGGTGGCCGGTCACCGCGACCGGCTGACCGGGACGACGGACCGTCAGGCGGAGGCGGACGGGGTCCGTCCGGGGCGGCGGGCGGCCGTGCCGAGCTGGGACGAGATCGTTTTCGGCACCCGCCGCAAGAAGCAGGACTGACCGGGAGTGCCGGCAGGACGGAGAGGGGCCCGTACGCGATGGCGTACGGGCCCCTC
>NZ_JBWKCM010000021.1:14782-46617 GCF_056436485.1 Streptomyces sp. NPDC043746
ACAAGCCCAGGCTCCGGCACGCGTACAAGCCCAGGCTCCGGCACGCGTACGGGCTCGGGGGGGGGGGGGGGGCCCCCCCCCCCCCCCCCCGCCCCCCCCCCCCCCCCCCCCTCCCCCCCCCCCCCCCCCCCCCCCCCCTCCCGGTCCTTACTGCGGGTCGGGGCCGGTGGCGACCGGGCGGGCGGGGTCGGCGGACCATTCGGACCAGGATCCGGGATAGAGCGCGGCGGGGATGCCGGCGATCTCCAGGGCCAGCACCTGGTGGGCGCCGGAGACTCCCGAGCCGCAGTAGACGCCGACGGGCTCGCCGTTCCTCCCCGCCCCGAGCGCGGTGAACCGCTCGATGAGCCGTTCGGCCGGGAGGTAGCGGCCGTCCTCGGTGACGTTCTGGGTGGTCGGGGCGGAGACGGCTCCGGGGATGTGGCCGCCGACGCGGTCGATGGGCTCGACGTCGCCCCGGTAGCGCTCGGACGCCCGGGCGTCCAAGAGCAGTCCCGTACGGGCGAGGGCGGCGGCCCCGTCCGCGTCCAGAGTGGGCAGGGCCCCGGGCTTCGGCCGGAAGTCACCCTCGGCCGGGTGCGGGATCTCGGTGGTGAGGTCACCGGTCCACGCGGCGAGCCCGCCGTCCAGGACCCGTACGTCCGGGTGGCCCGTCCAGCGCAGCAGCCACCAGGCGCGGGCGGCGGCCCAGCCCTGTCCGCCGTCGTGGACCACGACCGGGGTGTCCTGGCCGACCCCGGCCCGGCGCATCACGGCGCCGAAGGCCTCCGGGTCCGGGAGGGGGTGACGGCCCCCGCTGCCCGCCGGTCCGGCCAGCTCCGCGTCGAGGTCGACGAAGACGGCGCCGGGGAGATGGCCCGCCTCGTATGCGGGGCGGCCGTGCGGACCACCCAACTGCCAGCGGACGTCCAGGAGGACCGGGGGCCGCGGTCCCGTCGACTCGCTCGCGTATTCGGTTGCGGTGATGATGGGCTTCATGGGTGCCATCCTCGCGCAGAGGCCGTGGCACCCGTAGCGGCATCGGTACGGATTCACCGCGGCACCACGGTCCCCCTCCACCGGAGCCACCGATTCCGACGGCTCCACCGGCTCCACCGAGAAGTCGGCGAGAACCGGCGTACCCGGCGCGGCCGGGGCCGCACCCGCGCCGGGTGGTGCGAGCATCTGCACGCGGTGTGCGGACCGCGTCCCGACCCGGGACGGCCGCACCGCCGCGTTCCCCTGTACGGCCACCACAACGGTCCGAGGAGAGACAAGACGATGACCGAGGCTGCCGCCCGGCGTACGCCCGGAACACCTTGCTGGGTGAGTCTGATCGTGCACGGCCTGACCGCGACCCAGGAGTTCTACGGGGCCCTGTTCGGCTGGGAGTTCCGGCCGGGGCCCCAGCAGCTGGGCCCCTACGTCCGGGGTTTCCTCGACGGGAAGGAGGTCGCGGGCATCGGCCAGCTGCCGCCCGACCGGCACCTCCCGATCGCCTGGACCACCTATCTCGCGACCAACGACGCGGACCTGACGGCCGAGACGATCCGCTCCTGCGGCGGTACGGTCGCGGTCGGCCCGATCGACGCGGGCGAGGCGGGGCGGCTCGCCATCGCCTCGGACCCGGGCGGGGCGGTCTTCGGCGTCTGGCAGGGCGAGGACCACATCGGGACCATGACGGCGGGCGTCCCCGGCACCCCTGTCTGGAACGAGCTGGTGACCCGGGAGACCTCGATGGTCGCGAAGTTCTACCAGACGGTCTTCGGCTACGAGACCGAGGCGGTGGTCTCCGCCGACTTCGACTACCAGACCCTGCATCTGGAGGGCCGTCCGGTGGCCGCCCTGCACGGGGTCGGCCAGGCGCTGCCGCGTGACCGGGGCCCGCACTGGATGACGTATTTCGAGGTCGCGGACGTGGACGAGGCCACCGCCCGGGTGGTGGAGCTGGGCGGGCACGTCCTCCAGCCGCCGCGCGAGGGGGCGAGCGGCCGGCTGGCGACCGTGGCCGATCCGGAGGGCGCGGCCTTCACCGTCGTCCGGTCGCCCGGGGAGTGAGGCCCCTCAAGGGCCCCTCAGCTGTCGGCGGCGACCGGCAGCACGTCCGGGGAGAGGGCACCGGCTCGGGCTGTCTCGGCGGTCATCCGGCGGCGGTGGTGGCGTCGGCACAGCACCTCGTAACCGACCTCGTCCGCCTGCCGGTTGACGTCCCCGACGACGACCTGAGCGCCCTCGACGACCATCTCGCCGCCCACCGTACGGGCGTTGTGCGTGGCCCGGGCCCCGCACCAGCAGAGCGCCTCCACCTGGAGTGCCTCGATCCGGTCGGCCAGCTCCATCAGCCGCTGGGAGCCGGGGAAGAGCTTGGTGCGGAAATCCGTGGTGATGCCGAAGGCGAAGACGTCGAGTCCCAGGTCGTCGACGACACGTGCCAACTGGTCGATCTGGGCCGGGGCGAGGAACTGCGCCTCGTCCACGATCACGTAGTCCACCTTGCCGCCGCGGCTGACCCGGTCGACGATGTGCGCGTAGACGTCCATGCCCTCCTCGGCCTCCACCGCGTCGGTGACCAGGCCGAGCCGGGAGGAGAGCTTGCCCTGGCCCGCCCGGTCGTCACGGGTGAAGATGACGCCCTGGAGGCCGCGCGCGGAGCGGTTGTGACCGATCTGCAGGGCCAGCGTGCTCTTTCCGCAGTCCATGGTTCCGGAGAAGAACACCAGCTCGGGCATGAGGGGTCGAGCACCTTTCAGAACAAGCAGAGGGGGGAGAAGCGCGGCTACGAGCGTACTTCGAGCAGCGGGACGAGCTGTTCGACGGGGGTCAGGGAGCCGTGCATGCCGACCATGGCCGACTCGTGCGGCTCGTTGACCGAGGCGGTGATGACGACGTCGTCGTGGGCGGCGGCGACCACATCGCCGATCCGGCCGTACACCCGCTCGTCGATGACGGGCCCGAACCAGCCGGCCGCGATGGCCTCGTCCCGGCTCGCCACCCAGAACTGCTCGCCCAGGACCTCGCGCCAGACGGCCAGGACGTCCCCCTGGGCGCCGGGCACCGCGTAGACATGGCGGGCGCGGCCCTCGCCGCCCAGGAGGGCGACCCCCGCGCGCAGCTCCCAGTCCTCGTCGAAGTCGATCCGGGACTGCTCGTCGAAGGGGATGTCGATCATGCCGTGGTCGGCGGTGATGTAGAGCGCCGAGCGCGGCGGGAGCTGTTCCGCGAGGCGCTGGGCGAGCCCGTCGACGTACATCAACTGGCCGCGCCAGGCGTCGGAGTCGACGCCGAAGCGGTGGCCCTTGCCGTCGACCTCGCTGTAGTACGCGTAGACGAGCGAGCGGTCTCCGGCGGCGAGGCGCTGGGCGGCGGTGTCCATCCGGTCCTCGCCGGAGAGCCGGCCGAGGAAGGAGCCGCCGCTGAGCGCGACCTTGGTGAGCGGGGTGTGCTCGAAGTCCGGGGAGGAGACCTGCGCGGTGCGCACGCCGGCCGCGTCGGCCAGCTGGAAGACCGTGGGATACGGCTGCCAGACCTTGGGCTCGGTCCACGGCCGCCAGCGCAGCTGGTTCATCAGCTCGCCGGTCCCGGGGTCGCGCACGGTGTAGCCGGGCAGGCCGTGGGCGCCGGGCGGGAGTCCCGTACCGACCGAGGCGAGCGAGGTGGCGGTGGTGGAGGGGAAGCCCGCGGTGATGGGGCGGCCGGTCCCGCCGCGCGAGGTGGGGAGCAGGGAGTGCAGGAAGGGGGCCTCGTCGGGATGGGCCTTGATCTGCTCCCAGCCGAGGCCGTCGATCAGGAAGACGCAGTTGCGGTCGGCGGGCGTCAGCTCGGGGATGGTGGCGGTGAGCCCTTCCACTCCCTGGCCGGCGGCGAGCGTCGGCAGCAGGTCGGCCAGCGAGCCGCTGCCGTACGCCGGGACGGGTGCGGTGTCGAGGGCGAGCGGGACGGGGTCCTGCCAGGCGGGCTGCGCCATCACCGGCCGGTCGCGGCGGTCGCGGCCGTGGCCTCGGAGAGGGCCTGGGCGAAGGCGAGGGTCTGGCGGACCGCGTCGGGGCCGTCACCGGCCTCGCTGACGCGCAGGCTCAGGTCGTCGGCGGTGGAGCTGCCCGTGTAGCCGTGGTCGGCCTCGCAGTTGGTGTCGCCGCAGGCGGCGGGCTCCAGGTCGATCCGGGAGACCGCGCCCCAGCCGATGGTGAGGACGACCTCGCGGGGCAGGGTTCCCGGGACGTACTTCTCCGGGTTGGCCACCACCCGGCTGACCACCACGGAGGAGATCCGCTCCAGCTTCACCGACTCGGTGGAGGTGGTGGCGTACGGCGTCGGGGAGCTGGTGTCGGCGGCCTGCTCGTCGGTGTGGCTGACGATGAACCGGTTCTCCGTGAGGACGAGGACGGTGGCATGGCGGCGGACCTCGTTGGAGTCGAACGTGGTCTCCTGGTGGACCAGGTACGAGGCGACCGGCTCCCCGCCGACGGCGGCCTCGACCGCCTCGGCCACGAGGGCCGGGTAGTAGCCGCTGCGCTCGATCGCCGCGCGCAGCCCCTGGGTCGTCGTACCGGTCTTTGCCATGTGCACCATCCTACGGGGGGCCGGTGACTGCCGGGGACGCCCTGGGGGCTCGCGGACGGGGCGGATCAGTAGTTCGGTAGGCGGCGGGGGCCGAGGTCGCCGCGCGGGGGCGGTGGGGCCAGGCGGACACTCGCGCCGAGAACGGTGATGCCCTGGGGGGCCACGACCACCGGTTCCAGCGCCACGGAGACCACTTCGGGGTGGTCGTCGACCAGCCGGGAGAGCCTCAGCAGCAGCTCCTCCAGGGCCCGGGTGTCCACGGGGGCCGAGCCGCGCCAGCCGAAGAGGACCGGGGCGGCCTTGATCGAGCGGATCAGCTCGGCGGCGTCCCGGTCGGTGGCGGGGACCAGCCGGTGCGCGGTGTCGCCCAGCAGTTCGGAGGGGGCGCCCGCGAGACCGAAGGAGAGGATGGCCCCGGCGGCGGCGTCGATGGAGGCCCGGACGACGGTGTCCACACCCCGTGGGGCCATGGCCTGGACGACCGGGAGGAGTTCGGCGGGCTTGCCGAGGAGGTCGGTCAGCTCCCCGTACGCGCGGCGCAGCGCCTCCTCGTCCGCGAGGTCGAGCCGCACGCCCCCGAGGTCGGCGCGGTGGCGCAGATGGGGTGCGGTGGTCTTCAGCGCCACCGGGTAGCCGAGCCGGGCCGCGGCGGCGACGGCGGCCTCGGGGTCGGGGGCGGGGAGCGTGGGGCGTACGGGGATGCCGTACCGGCCGAGCAGTTCGCGGACCTCGTCGTGGGTGAGGGGCCGTCCGCGCGGATCGGGGGCGGGGCCGAGCAGGGTGCCGATCAGGACGGCGGTGCCGGGCTCGTCGATGGTGTCGTCGAGGAACTCGGGCACCTTGCCCGGGGTGGCCGCCTGGCGCCGCCACTGCGCGTACTTCACGGCTTCGGCCATCGCCCGGACGGCCCGCTCGGCGGCGGGGTAGGCGGGGATGCGGCCGGGGGTGGTGGTCGGCGGGGTGGTGGTGGCTGCCGGGGGCTGTGCGGTCCCTGAGGCGTTCGGGGCCGGTGGGGTGGCCGTGGTTGCCGGCGCGGTCGCCCCCCGTGGGGTGGCAGGGCGGCTCGCGAGCGTCGTGGGGCGGGTGCGCGGGGCGGCCGTGCTGCTCGCGGCGGCCAGCGCCTCCGCGAGGCCGCCGATCTCCACGTGGACCACGGCGACGGGCTTGGCCGGTCCCCCGGCGGCGGCTCCGCGCAGGGCGGCGGCCAGCACCTCGCCGTCGCCGGTCTCGGCGTTGCCGTTCTCGCCCACCCACGGGATGGCGGTGACGATCACCGCGTCACAGGTCCCGTCCGCGAGCGCCTCGGCCAGCGCGTCCCGGAAGTCCTGCGGGGAGGCGGCCGTGGTGAGGTCGATCGGGGGGCGCGGGCGAAGCCCCTCGGCGAGGCAGGCGTCGTACGTGAGGAGGCCCAGGGACTCGGAGTTGCCGAGGATCGCGATCCGGGGGCCGGCCGGGAGGGGCTGGTCGGCCAGGAGCAGTCCGGCGTCCACCATCTCGGTCACCGTGTCGACCCGGATGACGCCCGCCTGGCGCATCAGGGCGGAGACGGTGGTGTCGGGGATGCGGCTGACGGGGACGGCGTGGCCGGGTGGGTTGGTGCCGCTGTGCCGGGCGCCCTTGACCACGACGACGGGCTTCACGGCGGCGGTGCGGCGGGCGAGGCGGGTGAACTTGCGGGGGTTGCCGAGCGATTCGAGGTAGAGGAGGGCGACGTCGGTGTCCGGGTCCTCGAAGGAGTACTGGAGGAAGTCGTTGCCGGAGACGTCGGCCCGGTTGCCCGCGGAGATGAACGAGGAGAGGCCCGCGCCCCGGCGGTGGAGGCCGGAGAGCAGGGCGATGCCGATGGCGCCGGACTGGGTGAAGAGGCCGATCCGGCCGCGGGCGGGCGACTCGGGGGCGAGGGAGGCGTTCAGCCGGACGGACTCGGCGGTGTTGATGATGCCGAAGGCGTTGGGGCCGATGATGCGCATGCCGTACGAACGGGCCAGGCGGACCAGTTCGCGCTGGAGTTCCCGGCCGGCCGAGCCCCGCTCGGCGTACCCGGCGGAGAGGACGACGAGGCCTTGGACACCGTGCTCACCGCAGTCGGCGACGGCTTCGGGGACCCGGTGGGCGGGGACGGCGATGACGGCCAGGTCGACCCGCTCGTCGATCTCGCCGAGGGAGCGGTGGGCGGGGACGCCGTCGAGGGCGGTCAGGCCCTGGTCGAAGGCCCGGTTCACCGCGTACGTACGGCCGGTGAACCCGGAGGCGAGGAGGTTGCGCAGGACGGTGCGCCCCACTCCCCCCGGGGTGCGGCCGGTGCCGATCACCGCGACGGAGCCGGGGGCGAGGAGGCGCTGCACCGAGCGGGCCTCGGCGCGCTGTTCCCGTCCGCGCTGCACGGCGAGGGACTTCTCGGTGGGTTCCAGGTCGAGGGTGAGGTGGACGGCGCCGTCCTCGAAGCTGCGCTGCTGGGTGTAGCCGGCGTCCCGGAACACCTTGATCATCTTGTTGTTGGCGGGGAGCACCTCGGCGGCGAAGCGCCGGATGCCCCGCTCGCGGGCGACGGCGGCGATGTGTTCGAGCAGCGCGGAGGCGACCCCGCGGCCCTGGTGGGCGTCCTGGACGAGGAAGGCGACCTCGGCCTCGTCGGCGGGGGCGGAGGCGGGGCGGCCCAGCTCGTTGATGCGGTCGTAGCGGACGGTTCCGATGAACTCGCCGCCGATGGTGACGGCGAGCCCCACCCGGTCGACGTAGTCGTGATGGGTGAAGCGGTGCACGTCCCGGTCGGAAAGGCGGGGGTAGGGGGCGAAGAAGCGGTAGTACTTCGACTCGTCGGAGACCTGCTCGTAGAAGCTGACCAGCCGCTCGGCGTCATCGGTGGTGATCGGCCTGATGCGCGCGGTGCCGCCGTCGCGGAGCACCACGTCCGCTTCCCAGTGGTCGGGGTACGCGTGATGCGGACTCTGCTCCGGCGTGGGCTCCATGGGCAAAGCCTACGGCCGGTGTCCCGGTCGCGGAGGGTTCGGTACCGGGGCAGTCTGGGGACGATCCGGGAGACCGGCCGAGGGAGAGGCCGGGCGGAGCAGTACGCACCGCATGAGAGACTGGTCTAGACAACCGTTGATATGTGAAGGGCAGAACCATGGCTGAGCGCCGCGTAAACGTCGGTTGGGCCGAGGGCCTGCACGCCCGCCCCGCTTCCATCTTCGTCCGTGCCGCCACGGCTTCCGGCGTCCCCGTGACGATCGCCAAGGCCGACGGCAACCCGGTCAACGCCGCCTCCATGCTCGCGGTGCTCGGTCTGGGTGCCCAGGGTGGCGAGGAGATCGTGCTCGCCTCGGACGCGGACGACGCCGAGGCCGCCCTGGACCGTCTGGCGAAGCTGGTCGCCGAGGGTCTTGAGGAGCTGCCCGAAACCGTCTGACGGTACGAAGGGCTGAGCCGTGGACCCCCTGGGGGAACCACGGCTCTTTCTCTTTTTCTGCCGCGCCCCCGACTGACCCGACTATTCGAGGGCAGCGCAGAAAAGGACCCCTTCGGCAATTACTTCTCTTTGTATACGGCGCCCCTGTTAATAGCGGGCACTCGCAGTGTTTACGCCGTGTTGCGAAGAACTCACCCGCGACGGCGGTGCCAGGCGCCGGGCGGGCCGGTCCGGACGGCGGCGCAACCGGTGGGCCGCAGCGGACCGTTCCGCGTGCTGGGCGGTCAGCGCCCTCGCCCGCTCCGCGTCGCCGCGCGCCACCGCGTCCACGATGGCCCCGTGCTCGGCCCAGGAGTCCACGGGGCGGGCCGGCTGCTCGACGGCGTACATCCAGGCGGTCTTGTGTCTGAGCTGGGTGAGCAGGGCAATCAGGCCGGGGCTGCCGGAGGCCTGGGCGAGGGTCTCGTGGAACCAGCCGTCCAGCGACCGCAGGTCCTCCCCCTCGCCCCGGCGGGCCCGCTCCTGACCCAGCCTGACCAGCCCGCGGAGCACCTTGAGGTGGGCTTCCGTACGGCGCTGCGCGGCCCGGGCCGCACCGAGCGGCTCCAGCAGCGTCCGGATCTCCAGCAGGTCGGCGGCCTCCTGCTCGGTGGGCTCGGCGACACAGGCCCCGGCGTGCCGGCGGGTGGTGACGAAGCCCTCGGACTCCAGTGTGCGCAGGGCCTCGCGCACCGGGACGCGGGAGACCCCGTACCGCCGCGCCAGCAGCTCCTCGGTGAGGCGGCTGCCGCGCTCGTAGACACCGGAGACGATGTCATCACGGATTGCCGTGCATACCGATTGCGCGGGAATGCGCATGTCCGAACCTCCGCCATAATCCCCGCGAAACGCGGCCGGGCCGACACCTGTTCCGTGACTCTATGGCAATCCGCCGCAATTTCCGATGGCGGGTCGCAATCGAGGGATATCTTCTGGCGGATTCCGGAAGGCGCGGGACCGGATCGGACCGCGGGAAGGGTCAGACGTTGACGCCGTGCGAGCGCAGGTAGGCGACCGGGTCCATGTCCGAGCCGTACTCCGGGGTGGTCCGGGCCTCGAAGTGGAGGTGCGGGCCGGTGGAGTTGCCGGTGGAGCCGGAGAGGCCGATCCGCTGGCCGGAGGTGACGCGCTGGCCGACGGAGACGGCGATCGAGGAGAGGTGGCCGTACTGGGTGTACGTGCCGTCCGTCATGCGGAGCACCACGTTGTTGCCGTACGCCCCGCCCCAGCCGGCCTCGACGACCGTACCGGCGCCGACCGCGACGACGGAGCTGCCGGAGGCGGCACGGAAGTCCACGCCGGAGTGGCTGCCGGAGGACCACAGGGCGCCGCCCGACTTGTAGCCGGTGGTGACGTACGAACCGGCGACGGGCAGGCGGAAGGCGTTGAGGCGGGCGCGCTCGGCGGCGCGGGCGGCCCGGGCCTCCTCCTCGCGGATCTCCTTCGCGCGGGCCTCGGCCTTGCGCTCCGCCTCCGCCTTCGCCCTGGCCTTCGCGGCCTTGGCCTTGGCTTCGGCGGCGGCCTTCGCCTTCGCCTTGGCGGCGTCGGCCGCCTGCTGGTGCTGGGCGCGGGCCTGGGCGTCGATCTGCTCGGCGAGCGTGGCGTCGAGCGTGATGGCCTGGGTGAGTCCGGTCTCGACGGTCCGGGCGGCCTCGGAGTCCGCGGCGGTGGCCGGGGAGGCCAGGGCGCCGAGGACGCCGGTGGTGGCCAGGGCCGCGACGCCGGCGGCACGGGCGCTGCGGCGCGTCAGGCGGCTCGGGGCACGGTGCTTCCCGGTGGCACGGGTGAACGCCATGGAGGGGCGGGATCCTTTCCTTCCTTCTCGCCTACCGGGTTAGCTGACGGGTTCGGAGCAGGAAGGTCTCCTACGGACTCCCGGACCGGTTCGCGGCACGGGCATCCGATTCACCCCAGGGACTGCGTGTGGGTCCCCGGCTCCCCAGGCTCACGCCTGACGGGGACTCGGCGATGGCTGCCCGGCGCCGCGGATGCGGCATACAGGTGGCGGACAGCCGGGCCGACGCTAGGCGGGGCGGCTGCGCATCACCAAACGGACGGGGGGATTTGTCGCGCATCCCACAGGGCAAATCACCATGCACCATCAGAAAAGTGACGACAAGGACTTAAGGGGAAAAACGGGAACCCCGGCGGACCGCTGCCCGCCGGGGCCCTCCCTCTCCTGCCGCGCGCTGTCCTGCCGCGCGGGTGCGGTGTCAGCCGCTGACGACGGTCACCTCTCCGATGCCGAGCGCCTTCACCGGCTCCGCGATCTGTGCCGCGTCCCCCACCAGGACCGTGACCAGCCGGTCCACCGGGAAGGCGTTGACCACGGCCGCGGTGGCCTCCACGGTGCCCGTCTCCGCGAGGCGGGCGTACAGCTGGGCCTGGTAGTCGTCGGGGAGGTGCTGCTCGACCTGGTCGGCCAGGGTGCTCGCGACGGAGGCGGCGGTCTCGAACTTGAGCGGGGCGACGCCCACCAGGTTCTGCACGGCCGTCTCGCGCTCGGCGTCGGTCAGCCCTTCGGCGGCCAGCGTGCGCAGGACCTTCCAGAGGTCCTCCAGTGCCGGGCCGGTGGACTCGGTGTCCACCGAACCGCTGATGGCCAGCATCGCCGCACCGCCCGCGTCGGCTCCCGCGGAGCGCAGGACCTGGGCGAAGGCGCGTACGCCGTAGGTGTAGCCCTTCTCCTCGCGCAGTACCCGGTCCAGCCGGGAGGTGAGGGTGCCTCCCAGGCAGTAGGTGCCGAGCACCTGGGCGGGCCAGACGCTCTCGTGGCGGTCCGGGCCGATGCGGCCGATCAGCAGCTGGGTCTGGACCGCGCCGGGGCGGTCCACGATGACCACCCGGCCGGTGTCGTCGGCGGTGATCGGGGCGACCGGGCGGGCCTGGCCCGCGTCGCCGGCCCAGTCGCCGAGGGTGTCGGCGAGCAGGGCGTCCAGGTCGATGCCGGTCAGGTCACCGACGATCACGGCCGTCGCGGTGGCCGGGCGGACGTGGGCGTCGAAGAAGGCGCGCACGGCGGCGGCGTCGATCCGCCGCACGGTCTCCTCGGTGCCCAGCCGCGGGCGGGACATCCGGGCGGTGGCCGGGAACAGCTCCTTGGCGAGCTGCTTGGCGGCGCGCCGGGACGGGTTGGCCTGCTCGTGCGGGATCTCGTCGAGCCGGTTGCCCACGAGCCGCTCGATCTCGCTCTCGGCGAAGGCCGGGGCGCGCAGGGCCTCGGCGACCAGGCCGAGCGCCTTGGCCAGCCGGGAGGCCGGGACCTCCAGGGAGACCCGGACACCGGGGTGGTCGGCGTGGGCGTCCAGGGTGGCGCCGCACCGCTCCAGCTCGGCGGCGAACTCCTCGGCGCTGTGCTTGTCGGTGCCCTCGGAGAGCGCGCGCGACATGATCGTGGCCACGCCGTCCAGGCCCTCGGGCTCGGCGTCCAGCGGCGCGTCCAGGAAGATCTCCACGGCCACGACCTGCTGGCCGGGGCGGTGGCAGCGCAGCACGGTCAGGCCGTTGGGCAGGGCGCCGCGCTCGGGGGCGGGGAAGGCCCACGGCCGGGCGGTGCCCGGGGTCGGCTGCGGGTGGTACTCCATGGCTACTCCAGTCACGGCGGCGTCGCTCACTTGTCCGTCCCCTCGGGCGCGTCGGTGGCCCCGTCCCCGTCCTCGGCCGGCTCGACGGGCTCGTAGACGAGCACCGCCCGGTTGTCGGGGCGCAGGGCCGCCTCGGCCGCCTGGCGCACCTCCTCGGCGGTGACGTCCAGGACCCGGCCCACGGCGGTCAGCGCGAGCTGCGGATCACCGAACAGGACCGCGTAACGGCAGAGTTCGTCGGCGCGGCCCGCGACCGTCCCCAGCCGGTCCAGCCACTCGCGCTCCAACTGGGCCTGGGCGCGCTCCATCTCCTCCGGGGTGGGCCCCTCGGCGGCGAACCGGGCCAGCTCCTCGTCGACCGCGGCTTCGATCGTCTCCACCTCGACTCCGCCGGAGGTCTTCACGTCCAGCCAGCCCAGCGAGGGCGCCCCGGCGAGCCGCAGCAGCCCGAAGCCGGCGGCCACCGCCGTACGGTCGCGGCGGACCAGGCGGTTGTGGAGCCGGGAGGACTCGCCGCCGCCGAGCACGGTCAGTGCCAGGTCGGCGGCGTCGCAGGCGCGGGTGCCGTCGTGCGGGAGGCGGTAGGCGGCCATCAGGGCGCGCGCCGGGACCTCCTCGTGGACCACTTCGCGCAGCTGCTCGCCGATGGTCTCGGGCAGGGTGCCGTCGCGCGGCGGCTGCTTGCCGTCGTGGGAGGGGATGGAGCCGAAGTACTTCTCGATCCAGGCGAGAGTCTGCTCGGGGTCGATGTCACCGACCACCGAGAGCACCGCGTTGTTGGGCGCGTAGTACGTACGGAAGAACGCGCGGGCGTCCTCCAGCGTGGCCGCGTCCAGGTCGGCCATGGAGCCGATCGGGGTGTGGTGGTACGGGTGGCCCTCGGGGTAGGCGAGGGCGGTCAGCTTCTCGAACGCGGTCCCGTAGGGCACGTTGTCGTAGCGCTGGCGGCGTTCGTTCTTGACGACGTCGCGCTGGTTCTCCATGGACTCCTCGTCCAGGGCGGCGAGGAGGGAGCCCATACGGTCGGCCTCCAGCCAGAGGGCCAGCTCGACCTGGTGGGTGGGCATGGTCTCGAAGTAGTTGGTCCGCTCGAAGCTGGTCGTCCCGTTGAGCGAGCCACCCGCCCCCTGGACCAGCTCGAAGTGGCCGTTCCCCTTGACCTGGCCCGAGCCCTGGAACATCAGGTGCTCGAAGAGGTGAGCCAGGCCGGTGCGTCCCTTGACCTCGTGGCGCGAACCGACGTCGTACCAGAGGCAGACCGCGGCGACCGGGGTCAGATGGTCCTCGGAGAGCACCACACGCAGGCCGTTGGCCAGGCGGTGCTCGGTCGCTGTCAAGCCGCCGGAGCCGGCCTGTGCGGTGGCCGTGTGACCCATGGGCATGTACGTCCCTTCGATCGCGATACTGGACTTCCTGACCGGTACTCCCTGCCAGACCTGCCACTCTAAGCAAGCGCACCGGCACCTGGCGAAGTTCCCGTTCCGCGGAAGTTTCCGTCCATGGTGTCCCGGGCCGCGCCGCCCGGGACGGCTTCGGACGGGTCGAGGTCCGCGTTGTCAGTGCGGAGGTCCACAATGGTCCGCATCAGTACCCCAGGTTGACCGATCAGAATCCGTGAATCCGAGAAGGAGTCGCAGCCGCGATGGCCCGCCGTAGCACGAAGACCCCGCCGCCGGACGACTTCGAGGAGAAGATCCTCGACATCGACGTCGTCGACGAAATGCAGGGCTCCTTCCTCGAGTACGCGTACTCGGTGATCTACTCCAGGGCCCTGCCCGACGCCCGCGACGGCATGAAGCCGGTGCACCGGCGCATCGTGTCCCAGATGAACGAGATGGGGCTGCGCCCCGACCGCGGCTACGTGAAGTGCGCGCGCGTCGTCGGCGAGGTCATGGGCAAGCTGCACCCCCACGGCGACGCGTCGATCTACGACGCCCTGGTACGGATGGCGCAGCCCTTCTCGATGCGGCTGCCCCTGGTCGACGGCCACGGCAACTTCGGCTCGCTGGGCAACGACGACCCGCCGGCCGCGATGCGGTACACCGAGTGCCGGATGGCCGACGCCACCTCGCTGATGACGGAGGCGATCGACGAGGACACGGTCGACTTCCAGTCGAACTACGACGGCCAGGAGCGCGAGCCGGTCGTCCTCCCCGCCGCCTACCCCAACCTCCTGGTCAACGGCGTCTCGGGCATCGCGGTCGGCATGGCCACGAACATGCCCCCGCACAACCTGGGCGAGGTCATCGCGGCCGCCCGCCATCTGATCAAGCACCCGGGCGCCGACATCGAGACGCTGATGCGTTTCGTCCCCGGCCCCGACCTGCCCACCGGAGGCCGGATCGTCGGCCTGGGCGGCATCAAGGACGCGTACACGAACGGCCGCGGCACGTTCAAGATCCGTGCCACCGTCGCCGTGGAGAACGTGACGCCCCGCCGCAAGGGCCTCGTCGTCACCGAACTGCCCTTCACCGTCGGCCCGGAGAAGGTGATCGGCAAGATCAAGGACCTGGTCTCGGCGAAGAAGCTCCAGGGCATCGCGGACGTCAAGGACCTCACCGACCGGGCGCACGGCCTGCGTCTGGTCATCGAGGTGAAGAACGGCTTCGTGCCGGAAGCGGTGCTGGAGCAGCTCTACAAGCTGACTCCGATGGAGGAGTCCTTCGGCATCAACAACGTGGCGCTGGTCGACGGCCAGCCGCTCACTCTGGGCCTCAAGGAACTGCTGGAGGTCTATCTCGACCACCGCTTCGAGGTCGTGCGCCGACGCAGCGAGTTCCGCCGCGGCAAGCGCCGCGACCGGCTGCACCTGGTGGAGGGGCTGCTCGTCGCCCTCCTCGACATCGACGAGGTCATCCGGATCATCCGGGACAGCGACAACTCGGCGCAGGCCAAGGAGCGCCTGATGGAGCGCTTCTCGCTGAGCGAGGTCCAGACGCAGTACATCCTGGACACCCCCCTGCGCCGGCTCACCCGCTTCGACCGGATCGAGCTGGAGGACGAGCGCACCAAGCTCAACAGCGAGATCGACGCGCTGACGGCGATCCTGGAGTCGGACGCGGAGCTGCGCAAGCTGGTCTCCTCGGAGCTGGCCGCGGTGGCGAAGAAGTTCGGCACGGACCGGCGCACCGTGCTGCTGGAGTCGGCGGGTTCGCAGATCGCCTCCGTACCGCTGGAGGTCGCGGACGACCCGTGCCGGGTGCTGCTGTCGTCGACGGGGCTGCTGGCCCGTACGGCCAACGCGGAGCCGGTGGAGGTGGCCGAGGACGCCCGGCGGACCAAGCACGACGTGATCGTCTCGGCGGTCGCGGCGACGGCGCGCGGCGATGTGGGGGCGGTGACCTCCACCGGACGGCTGCTGCGGCTTGCGGTGATCGACCTGCCGCAGCTGCCGGACACCCACACCGAGCCCAACCTCTCGGGCGGGGCGATGATTTCGGAGTTCCTCACCCTGGAGGCGGACGAGGAGCTGGTCTGCCTCACCACGCTCGACGAGGCCTCTCCGGGGCTGGCGATCGGCACGCTCCAGGGCGTGGTGAAGCGGGTCGTGCCGGACTATCCGGCCAACAAGGACGAGCTGGAGGTCATCGCGCTCAGGGACGGTGACCGCGTCGTGGGCGCGACGGAGCTGCGTACGGGCGAGGAGGACCTGGTCTTCATCACCTCCGACGCCCAGCTGCTGCGCTATCCGGCGGCCTCGGTGCGTCCGCAGGGGCGGGCCGCCGGAGGCATGGCGGGCGTCAAGCTGGCGGCGGGGGCCGAGGTGCTGTCCTTCACGGCGGTGGACCCGGCGGCCGACGCGGTCGTGTTCACGGTGGCCGGTTCGCACGGGACGCTGGACGACTCGGTGCTGACGTCGAAGCTCACCCCGTTCGACCAGTATCCGCGCAAGGGCCGGGCGACCGGCGGGGTGCGCTGCCAGCGGTTCCTGAAGGGGGAGGACGTCCTGGTCTTCGCCTGGGCCGGTGCCACCCCCGCCCGCGCCGCGCAGAAGAACGGCACCCCGGCGAAGCTGCCGGAGCCGGACCCGCGCCGCGACGGTTCCGGCACGCCGCTGCTCCAGCCGGTGGCCGTGATCGCGGGGCCGCCGCAGTAGGCGCCGCCCGTTTCCGTACTCGGGGAAGCGGCCCGGGGCACCACGTCTCCGGGCCGCTTCAGGGGATTTCCCGGGGTGTCTCACGGCTCCGGGCCGCTCCCGCCGTACGGGTCGGGGGCGTCAGGCCTCCGCGGGTGCGTCCTCGGGATCCGGCTCCCGTTGTACGTAGCGGAGCACGCCCCACATGGCGCGTTCGACATCCGGGGCCTCGGGACCCGGCTCCGCGCGGCAGGCGGCCAGCCCCTCGCGCAGCGCCTCGGCGTCGATCCCGGCGCCGATCAGGACGAGCTGGGTGAGCCGCGCTTCGCCCCGCGCCCACGGCTGCGGCACGAACCGCAGGAACCGGCCGACCGCGTGGAGCGCGTACCTGTTCTCACGGTCGCCCGCGCCGAAGTCCGCGAACCCCTTGATCCGGTAGAGCCCTTCGGGCCGGGAGTCCAGGAACGCGATGAAGCGGCGCGGGTCCAGGGGGACGTCCGACGTGAAGTCGACGCTCTCGTAGGCCGCGTGGAGGTGGCCGTCGTGGTCCCCGTGCCCGCCGCACCGCTCCTCGCCCGCCTCCTCCCGCAGCAGGTCCTCGAAGGTCAGCTGACGGATCTTCTCCTCGCCGTCCTGCCGCAGCGCGGGGTCGAAGAGCAGCTCGGGGTCGATCCGGCCGTGCACGGCGGAGATCACGGCGGCGGACCGGCTCAGCTCCGCGACCGTCGCCCGCAGCCGCTCCCGCTCGGCCTCCCCCACCCGGTCGGTCTTGTTCAGCACCACCAGATCCGCCACGGCGAGATGGCGGTCGATCTCCGGGTGGCGCTCCCGGAGACCGTCGAACTCGGCGGAGTCGACGACCTCGACCAGTCCCCCGTACCGGATGTGCGGGTTCTCGCTGGCCAGCAGCATCCGTACCAGCTCCTGGGGTTCGGCCAGGCCGCTCGCCTCGATGACGATCACGTCCAGCCGGGCCGAGGGGCGGGTCAGGTTCTCCAGGAAGGTGTCGAGTTCGCTCGCGTCGACCGCACAGCACAGGCAGCCGTTGCCGAGGGAGACCGTCGAGCCGACCTGCCCCGCGACGGTCATGGCGTCGATCTCGATGGACCCGAAGTCGTTGACGATCACGCCGATCCGGGTGCCCGCGCGGTTGTGGAGGAGGTGGTTCAGGAGCGTGGTCTTGCCGGAGCCGAGGAAGCCCGCCAGGACGACGACCGGGATCTGCTGGGTGCGGGGCGGGGTCAACGGGGGCCTTCCTCGGGTGGATCGGGGTGGGCGGTCAGGGAGCGGGGACCGGCTGCGGCGCGGGGGTGCCGCTGTAGCGGGCCGCCGGGCGGATGATCTTCGAGTCCTCCGCCTGCTCCAGGATATTGGCGCTCCAGCCGATCACTCGCGCGGCGGCGAAGGTGGGCGTGAACATCGCGCGCGGCAGCCCGCACAGCTCCATGACGACCCCGGCGTAGAACTCCACGTTCGTGTGCAGCTCCCGCCCCGGCTTGAGTTCGGCGAGGATGGCCTCCACCCGGCGCTCGACCTCCACGGCGAAGTCGACGAGGGGCCCGCCGAAGTCCTGGGCGATCGACTTGAGCATCCGGGAGCGGGGGTCCTCGGTGCGGTAGACGGGGTGGCCGAAGCCCATGATGCGGCGGCCGGAGAGGACCTGCTCGCGGATCCAGCCGTCGATGCGGTCCGGGGTGCCGATGGCGTCCAGGGTGTCCAGCGCGCGGCTCGGTGCCCCGCCGTGCAGCGGCCCGGAGAGCGCGCCGACGGCGGCGACCAGGCAGGCGGCCAGGTCGGCGCCGGTGGAGGCGACGACGCGGGCGGTGAACGTGGAGGCGTTGAAGCCGTGGTCGACCGTGGAGATCAGATACCGCTCGATCGCGCGCACCCGGTCGGGCTCCGGCTCACTGCCGGTGAGCATGTACAGGTAGTTGGCCGCGTACGGCAGATCCGCGCGGGGCTCGACCGGTTCGAGGCCCCGGCCCAGGCGCTGGAGCGCGGTGAGGATCGTGGGGACGGCGGCGCAGGCGGCGAGCGCGTCCGTACGGCGGCGGTCGGCGTCCAGGTCGTAGACCGGGCGGAATCCGGCGGAGGCGCCGAGCAGTGACAGGGCCGTACGCAGTCCGGCGAGCGGGCCGGAGACGGCGCCCGCGCGGGCGATGGCGGGCAGCGCCTCGCGAACGTCGGCGGGGAGCACGCGCAGCGGCGCCGTACGCGCCGCGAAGTCGGCGGCCGCCGCCCGGTCGGGCAGCTCCCCGTGGAACATCAGGTACCAGACGTCCTCGAAGCCGCGGGTCCGCGCCAGCTCGATCGCCGAGTACTGGCGGTAGTGGTAGAAGCCCTCGCGCCCGCGGACATCGCCGAGGGCGGTGTCGGTGACGACGACGCCGGCGAGGCCGCGGGGGACGGCGGGGATGGCAGGGATGGTGGTCATGGCCGGTCTCTCCTCCGTGCATGCAACATT
The DNA here is from genome assembly GCF_056436485.1 of Streptomyces sp. NPDC043746. Taxonomy (NCBI): domain Bacteria; kingdom Bacillati; phylum Actinomycetota; class Actinomycetes; order Kitasatosporales; family Streptomycetaceae; genus Streptomyces; species Streptomyces sp. NPDC043746. The sequence goes on from NZ_JBWKCM010000021.1 coordinate 32,893, forward strand.
GATTCAACTGTTCATGCTTGACGATAGATCCGTCAATATTGATTGAATCAATGTTTGGACGGAGTAGATACGGTGATCCCCATGACGGATCAATCAGAGCCCGGCCCGGCGCCTCAGGACGCGCACCGGCTGACCACCCGCGAGGCGGCCGAACTGCTGGGGGTGAAACCGGAGACGGTGTACGCGTACGTCAGCCGGGGCCTGCTCAGCAGCGTGCGGGCGCCCGGCGGCCGGGGCAGCACGTTCGACGCCGAGGAGGTGCGGGCCCTGGCCCGCCGCTCGGGGCGGCGCGATCCGTCACCGGCCGGGGGCGACCTCGTGTTCCGTACGGGCATCACCCTCATCGAGGAGGACCGGTACTACTTCCGTGGGGTCGACGCGACGGAGCTGGCCCGGCACCACAGCTACGAGGAGGTCGCGGAGTGGCTGTGGACGGGTGAACTGCGGCCGGGCACGCGCTTCGCGGCTCCCGCCCGGACTCTGGCGGCGGCCCGCCGGGCGGTGGCGGCGCTGCCCGCGCACAGCGGCTCGACGGACCGGCTGCGGGCGGCGATGACGGCCGCAGCCGCCATGGACCCGCTGCGGTTCGACCTCTCGCCGGAGGCGGTGCTGAGCAGTGCGCGCGCCCTGATCCCGACGCTGGTGGGGGCATTGCCGGTGCTGGGCGCTCCGGTGGCCGGGGAAGGGCCGGGCGGAGAGACCGGCGGGGATTCCCTGGCCCGGCAGCTGTGGCCCCGGCTGACCGCGCGGCCCGCCGACGCCCCGGCCCTCGCCGTCCTGGACGCGGCCCTGACCCTCCTGATCGACCATGACCTGGCGGCCTCCACTCTGGCCGCCCGGGTCGCCGCCTCGGCCCATGCCCATCCGTACGCCGTGGTCTCCGCCGGTCTGGGGGTCCTGGAGGGCCCGCTGCACGGTGCCGCGAGCGGGCTGGCCCACCGCATGCTCCAGGAGGCCGTGGACCGGGGCAGCGCGGTCCCCGTGGTCGCCGACCACCTGCGGACCGGGCGCCGGGTGCCGGGCCTGGGCCACCGGCTCTACCGGGCCGAGGACCCGCGGGCCGTGACGCTGTTCGCCCTGCTGGAGGACGTGGAGCAGGCGACCGGGGCGCTGGCGGCGGCCCGGGAGGTGGTCGCCACGACGGCCCGCCACGCACCGCTGCCCGCCAACATCGACCTGGCGCTCGCCGTCCTCTCCGTGGCCTGCGGGATGGCCGCGGAGGCGGGCGAGACGGTGTTCGCGGTCTCCCGTACGGCGGGGTGGATCGCGCACGCGCTGGAGGAGTACGGGGAGCGCCCGCTGCGGATCCGCCCCAGCGGGCAGTACACGGGCCCCAGGCCGCCGCAGCCCGTCCCGTAGGACCGTGGAGTCCGGACCCCGGGGGCAGGTCCGGCTGAGACCGCGGTACGGCGGGACGGGCCGCCCGGAGCACCGGTACACGTGGGCGGCGGGTCGAGGAGCCCAGGGCCCGGGAATCACACCGCCCCCCGTCGCCGTAGCCCGTGTTTCCGCGCCCCCGCACCCGTACGTACGCTCCTACGCCGCCCCCGCCCCCGTCAGCGCCCGGACCTCCGTCTCGGCGTGCCTGGCCTCGTCCGGCTTCTCGCGTGAGGTGACCGTGCCGAGCCACCCCGCCAGGAAGCCGAGCGGGATCGAGACGAGTCCCGGGTTCTCCAGCGGGAAGAGCTGGAAGTCGACGCCCGGGAAGAGCGACGCGGGGCTGCCCGACACGACGGGTGAGACCGCGACCAGGACGACCGCCGGGACAAGCCCCCCGTACACCGCCCAGACCGCGCCCCGGGTGGTGAAGTTCCGCCAGAACAGGGTGTAGAGCAGGGCCGGAAGGTTGGCGGATGCGGCCACGGCGAAGGCGAGGCCGACCAGGAAGGCCACGTTCAGGTTCTGCGCGAGCAGGCCGAGCGCGATGGCGACCGCCCCGATGCCGGCGGCGGCGACCCGGGCGACGGCCACTTCGCCGTACGGCTTGCGCCCGGGGCGGCGGAGCGAGGCGTAGAGGTCGTGGGCGACGGAGGCCGAGGAGGCGAGCGTGATGCCCGCGACGACGGCGAGGATGGTGGCGAAGGCGATGGCGGCGACGACGGCGAAGAGAACCGTTCCGCCGGTGGACCCCTCACCGCCGCCGAGCACCAGGGCGAGCAGCGGTACGGCGGTGTTCCCCGCCGCGTTGGAGGCGCGGACGTCGGCGGAGCCCACCAGGGCTGCGGCGCCGAAGCCGAGCACGATCGTCATCAGGTAGAAGCTGCCGATGAGGCCGATGGACCAGACGACGGACCGGCGCGCGGCGCGGGCGGTGGGCACGGTGTAGAAGCGGGCCAGGATGTGCGGCAGCCCCGCCGTGCCGAGGACGAGGGCGACGCCCAGGCTGATGAAGTCGAACCGGGAGATCCAGTCGCCGCCGTAGCGCAGACCGGGAGCGAGGAAGTCCTTGCCGTGGCCGCTGCGCTCGGCGGCGGTGTTGAGCAGGTGGTTGACGTCCCCGCGGAAGTGCAGCAGGACGAGCACGGTGAGGGCGACGGCCCCGCCCATCAGCAGCACGGCCTTGACGATCTGGATCCAGGTGGTGGCGCGCATCCCTCCGAAGGAGACGTAGACGACCATCAGCGCGCCGACGCCGACCACGGTCCACGACCGGGCCGCGCCGCTCGTCCCTCCGAGCAGCAAGGCCACCAGGGAGCCCGCGCCGACCATCTGGGCGACGAGGTAGAGCACGGAGACGGTGACGGAGGAGGTGCCGAGCGCGGTACGGACCGGGCGCTCGGCCATCCGGGCGGCGACCACGTCGGCGAGGGTGAACCGGCCGCAGTTGCGGACGAGTTCGGCCACGAGCAGCAGGACGACGAGCCAGGCGACCAGGAAGCCCACCGAGTAGAGCATGCCGTCGTAGCCGAAGAGGGCGATCAGTCCGGAGATGCCGAGGAACGAGGCGGCGGACATGTAGTCGCCGGCGATGGCGAATCCGTTCTCCATGGGGGAGAACAGGCGCCCTCCGGCGTAGAACTCCTCGGCGGAGCCCTGCCGGTTGCGGCTGACCCAGGTGGTGATGAAGAGGGTCACCGCGATGAACGCGCAGAACAGCAGCAGGGCGAGTGTCTGGTGGTCGCCTCTCACCGGCCGGACCCTCCCCTCGGCTGTTCTGCCAGCCCCCGCGTCAGCTCCTGGGTGTCCCACCGCAGATCGAGCGCGGCCCGGTCCCTGCGCAGCCGTGCGTGGCGGGCGTAGGCCCAGGTGAGGAGGAAGGTGGTGAGGAACTGGCCGAGCCCCGCCACCATCGCCACATTGACCGCTCCGGCGACCGGGCGGGCCATCAGCGCGGGCGCCGTGGTGGCCGCGACGACGTACGCGAGGTACCAGAGGAGGAAGGCGAGGGCGGCGGGCGCCACGAAGCGGCGGTAGCGGCGGCGCACCTCGCGGAAGGCCTCGCTCCGGTGCACCTCCAGATAGATTTCGGCCACGCCGGACGCGGGTCGCGGGTCACCGGACCCGGGTGCGCCGCCCTCCGGCGCGACCTGCCGGCCGTCCGCCTCGTCCCAGCCCGCGGCCGACGCCTCGTACCACGGGTCGTCGAACCGCACTCCCGCGGCCGTCGGCCCTGCTTCCTTCTCCACCGAGCAACTCCCTTGTCCACAGACCTTTTCGGCCGCGTGGCCCACCATGGGCGGTGACGGAAGCCCGCGGGCGGGCCATTCGCCCGAATTCACCTCTTCAGGTGACAGAAGTCCCGAACGGCAGCGCTACGGGCCGGGAAACGGGAGCGGCCCCCGCCCTCCCGGTGGTGCGGGAGGACGGGGGCCGGTGGGCCGAGCGGATCAGGCGTCGATGCGCGAACGGTCCAGGGTCGCCGCGGAGCTGGTGATGAACTCCTTGCGGGGCGCGACCTCGTTGCCCATCAGGAGGTCGAAGACCTGCTCGGCGGAGTCCAGGTCCCCGATGTTGATCCGGCGCAGGGTGCGGTGGCGCGGGTCCATCGTGGTCTCCGCCAGCTGGTCGGCGTCCATCTCACCGAGGCCCTTGTAGCGCTGGATGGTCTCCTTGACGCGGACGTTCTTGCGCTGGAACTCCAGCAGCGTCTGGCGCAGCTCGCTGTCCGAGTACGTGTACACGTACTTGTCCTGGCCCTTCTTGGGCTGGACCAGCTCGATCCGGTGCAGCGGGGGCACCGCCGCGAAGACCCGTCCGGCCTCGACCATCGGGCGCATGTAGCGCTGGAAGAGGGTGAGCAGCAGCGTGCGGATGTGGGAACCGTCCACATCCGCGTCGGTCATCATGATGACCTTGCCGTAGCGGGCGGCGTCGATGTCGAAGGTCCGCCCGGAACCGGCCCCTATGACCTGGATGATGGCGCCGCACTCGGCGTTCTTCAGCATGTCCGAGACGGACGACTTCTGGACGTTGAGGATCTTGCCGCGGATCGGCAGGAGTGCCTGGAACTCGCTGTTCCGGGCCAGCTTGGCGGTGCCGAGCGCCGAGTCCCCCTCGACGATGAACAGCTCGCTGCGCTCGACGTCGTCGCTGCGGCAGTCGGCGAGCTTGGCCGGGAGCGAGGAGGACTCCAGCGCGGTCTTGCGGCGCTGGGCGTCCTTGTGCTGGCGGGCCGCGATCCGCGTACGGGCGGCGGCGACGGCCTTCTCCAGGACGGCGCGGGCCTGGGCCTTGGCGTCCCGCTTGGTGGAGGTCAGGAACGCCTTCAGTTCCCTGGCGACCACGGCGGCGACGATCCGGTTGGCCGCCGAGGTGCCGAGCACCTCCTTGGTCTGCCCCTCGAACTGCGGCTCCGCCAGCCGTACGGTGACGACGGCGGTGAGCCCTTCGAGGGCGTCGTCCTTGACCACGTCGTCCTCGGCGACCCGGAGCAGCTTCGCGGAGCGGAGCGCTTCGTTCACCGTCTTGGTGAGCGAGCGCTCGAAGCCGGTGACGTGGGTGCCGCCCTTGGGGGTGGCGATGATGTTGACGAAGGACCTGATGGTGGTGTCGTAGCCGGTGCCCCAGCGCAGCGCGATGTCGACGCCCAGCTCGCGGGTGACCTCGGTCGCGGTCATGTGGCCGCGGTCGTCGAGGACGGGGACGGTCTCCTTGAAGGTGCCGGTGCCGGTCAGCCGCTGGACGTCGCAGACGGCCTTGTCCTGCGCCAGGTACTCGCAGAACTCGCTGATGCCCCCGTCGAAGCGGAACGTCTCCTCCGTCTTGCCCTCGCCGTCGATCCCCCGCTCGTCGCGGACGATGATCGTCAGGCCGGGGACGAGGAATGCGGTCTGGCGGGCCCGCTGGTGGAGCGTCTCCAGGTTGAGCTTGGCGTCCTTGAGGAAGATCTGCCGGTCCGCCCAGTACCGCACCCGGGTACCGGTGCGGGTCTTGGGGACCCGCTTGCCCTTGCGGAGGCCGTTGGCCGGGTCGAAGGGGCTGTCCGGGCCCTGCTCGGTGAACATGCCGGGCACGCCGCGGCGGAAGCTGATGGAGTGGGTCGCGCTGCTGCGGTCGACCTCGACGTCCAGCCGGGCGGAGAGGGCGTTGACCACGGAGGCGCCGACGCCGTGAAGGCCGCCGGAGGCCGCGTAGGAGCCGCCGCCGAACTTGCCGCCGGCATGCAGCTTGGTCATGACGACCTCGACGCCGGAGAGACCGGTCTTGGGCTCCACATCCACGGGGATGCCGCGGCCGTTGTCCCGGACCTCCACGGAGGCGTCGTCGTGGAGGATTACCTCGATCAGGTCACAGTGGCCGCCGAGGGCCTCGTCGACGGAGTTGTCGATGATCTCCCAGAGGCAGTGCATGAGACCACGGCTGTCGGTGGACCCGATGTACATCCCGGGGCGCTTGCGGACCGCCTCGAGCCCTTCGAGGACGAGGAGGTGCCGCGCGGTGTAGTTGGAACTGTCCCGGTCACCGCCTGCTGCGGCCAGCATCGCGGTGGACGGCACGGACGTTTCGGCGGTCACGCGGTTCGCTCCTCGCTGAATTTCATCTGGGCCCCATGTGGGTATCACGGTCGGCTTCGGTTGCCGCTGAGAGCCTACAGAGGCCTGGTAGAGCGGTTGTAACGCCACCCTCGGGGAATCCTCATGCTAGTCGAGCCTCACCCTGGCTCGCATGGATGTTCGATCAGTTGTCGGAGTGACGTGCACATCACGTTCCCTTCGAGGCATGAACCATTTAGGCTCCGGGCACGTCCTCATGAACAAACCGGCAAGCCGGCCGGAGGGACCCACCCCCGAGACAAGCAATGCGAAACCGTAGCGCTCCGCATACGGCACATTCGCCGCCAACCGGCAACTGACAGCCACACCGAGAAGAAGTTTCGAAGAAAAGCCACGAGCGGGAACGTTTTCGGCCTGGTTGGATGTTGACCCTGGTACGACAGCTCGTCGAGCTAGAGAAGAGGCGACGTGACTACTGTTCTGACCCCCGCGAGCCCGCTGACCGCAGCAGACCGCTGTGACCGTTGCGGCGCCCAGGCCTATCTGCGCGTCGTCCTGATCAGCGGCGGTGAACTGCTCTTCTGCGCCCACCACGGGCGCAAGTTCGAGCCGGAACTCAAGAAGATCGCCGCGGAAATACAGGATGAGACGGATCGGCTCACCGCCGTGCAGGCGACCGCAGCCGACGAGGACCGCTGACACCTCGCATCCACGACGAGCCAGGGGCCGGTCCAGGACCGGCCGACGGGCGGCACCCCCACCACCGGGGTTGCCGCCCGTTCTCGCGCGTCCGGCAGCCTGCACAGCCCGCTCAGACACGCCCCTCCGCCCACTTCAGGGCGGCGGAGACCCGGGTGTACACCCCGGGGCTGCCCGGGCGGCCGCAGCCGCTCCCCCAGGAGACCAGCCCGATGAGCCGCCCACGGGCCACCAGCGGCCCGCCGCTGTCGCCCTGGCACGCATCCCGCCCGCCCCTGGGATCGCCCGCACAGAGCATCCCTGAGGCGTCGTACGTGCCCTCCCGGCCGCCCGGGTAGGCGCGGGCGCACTCGGCGTCCGGCAGGACCTGGACGCGGGCGGAGCGCAGCACCGAAGCGTAGGTACCCGCTCCGGTCGTGTCCCCCCACCCGTAGACCGCCGCGCCCGTACCGGGCCGGTACGCCTCGTCCCCTGCCCGGGCCGCCGCGATCACGCTGCTCCTCGGCAGCGCCCGGGAGAGGGTGAGCACCGCGAGGTCCCCGGCGTTGGTGTCGGGGTCGTACGCCGGATTGACCCAGACCCCCCGGACCGGGATCTCCTGGCCGGTCGTATCGCTCAACCGCTCCCGTCCGGCGATGACGCGCAGGTCCCTCACCCGGCTCACCGGCCCGCCGAGCGCCTCTTCACCCAGACAGTGGGCGACTGTCAGGACCTTCGTCGGCGCCACGACGACCCCGCCGCAGAACTGGCCCGAGCGCGCTCCCCCGAACCGGTCCCGGCTCGACAGCGCCACCACCCAGGGGCTGTCCGCCACGGGGGCGGGCCGACCGCCGACGACGACGCTGTCCGCGGCCGCCGGGAGCGGCGCGGCGAGCGGCGTGACGAAGGCCCCGGCGGTCAGGGCGAGCACCCCGGTCAGGGCACGGACGACGGGACGGGGCATGGGGGCTCCTGACGCTGAGGTGGAAACGTTTCACCCAGCGTGATCCAGCCCGTCCCGCTCCGCCCCCGTGGACACGCCGGAGGGCCCGGATCCCTGGGGATCCGGGCCCTCACCGGTGAATCTTCCGCCCTGTGTTCTAGTCCAGGTAGTCGCGCAGGACCTGGGAACGCGACGGGTGGCGGAGCTTCGACATCGTCTTCGACTCGATCTGACGGATGCGCTCACGCGTCACGCCGTAGACCTTGCCGATCTCGTCCAGCGTCTTGGGCTGGCCGTCGGTGAGGCCGAAGCGCATCGAGACCACGCCGGCCTCACGCTCGGAGAGCGTGTCGAGCACCGAGTGCAGCTGCTCCTGGAGGAGCGTGAAGCTGACCGCGTCCGCCGGGACGACGGCCTCGGAGTCCTCGATGAGGTCGCCGAACTCGCTGTCGCCGTCCTCGCCGAGCGGGGTGTGCAGCGAGATCGGCTCGCGGCCGTACTTCTGGACCTCGATGACCTTCTCGGGAGTCATGTCCAGCTCCTTGGCCAGCTCCTCCGGGGTGGGCTCACGGCCCAGGTCCTGGAGCATCTGGCGCTGGACGCGCGCGAGCTTGTTGATGACCTCGACCATGTGCACCGGGATACGGATGGTGCGGGCCTGGTCGGCCATGGCGCGGGTGATCGCCTGACGGATCCACCAGGTGGCGTACGTGGAGAACTTGTAGCCCTTGGTGTAGTCGAACTTCTCGACCGCGCGGATCAGACCGAGGTTGCCCTCCTGGATCAGGTCCAGGAAGAGCATGCCGCGGCCGGTGTAGCGCTTGGCCAGGGAGACCACCAGACGGAGGTTGGCCTCCAGGAGGTGGTTCTTGGCTCGGCGGCCGTCCTCGGCGATGATCTCCAGCTCGCGCTTGAGCTTCGGCGCCAGCTTGTCCGCGTTGGCGAGCTTGTCCTCGGCGAAGAGACCGGCCTCGATGCGCTTGGCGAGTTCGACCTCCTGCTCGGCGTTGAGGAGGGGAACCTTGCCGATCTGCTTGAGGTAGTCCTTGACCGGGTCGGCGGTGGCTCCGGCGACGGCGACCTGCTGGGCAGGCGCGTCGTCCTCGTCGTCGTCGGAGAGGACGAAGCCCTTGTTCTCGCCCTCGGCCTCCTCTTCCTCGCCGCCCTTGCCCGCCTTGACCTCTTCGACGGCCTCGTCACCGTCGAGCAGCTCGTCGTCCTGCTTGCCGGACTTCTTCGCCGCCGTCTTCTTGGCCGCCGTCTTCTTCACGGCGGTCTTCTTGGCAGCCGTCTTCTTGGCTGCGGCCTTCTTCGCGGGGGCGGGCGCGACGGTGTCGTCGGCCGCCCCGTCCGCGCTCTCGGCCGTCGGGGCGGCGGTGGCCGCGACGGTCCGGGTCACGGTGGTCTTGGCCGCGACAGTCTTGGTGGCGGTGCGCTTGACCGGGCTCTTCGCTGCGACGCTCTTGCGGGCGCGTTTCGGCGACTCCGCGGCACTGACCATCAGCGTCACACCCTCTTCCTCGAGGATCTGGTTGAGGCTGCGCAGAACGTTCTTCCACTGGGTTGGCGGAATCTGGTCAGCCTCGAAGGCCCGACGCACGTCATCGCCGGCGATCTGCCCATCAGCCTTTCCCCGCTCGATGAGCGCCATCACAGACTCGGACTCGGCGATCTCCGGCGGGAGCGTACGGGATGTGCTGGCCGACACGAACAACCTCTCGGAACGATGGAAACGGCTTCCGGCCCTGCCCTGGGAGGGCGGGAACCGACGTCCGTCGACTGGGGATGTCGTCGACGGCGCGGGTTTGGCCTCAGAACTGAACAGCGCGCCCGAGGGCTGCTGTATTCCTTCTGCGGCGGTCACCTCTTAAGTCATCGCGCTGCTTCGAGGAGTGTTACGCCCAATCCGCGTGGCCCGAGTCACACTCCATTCGCGACGAAACCTGCCAGGACGGGCATCCTCTCACCATGATGCCGCCGGACCCGTGCGGTCCGGCGGCACAGGGCCTGTCCACCCCGGCCGTGGGCCGGTCAGTGCTGCTCGCGGGGGGCGGGCACCACGCGGTCCACGTCGGGGTGGACGACGAGCAGCTGGCGCATGGCCGTCTCGGCGCCCGCGGAGTCGCCCGACGCCAGGGCGTCGACGATGCGCGCGTGGTGGGCGAGCGAGGCGTCACCCGGCCGGTCGCAGCCGGTGACCGGGCCGCCGGAGACGTGCAGGGCGGCCGAGACGATGCCGGAAAGGTGTTCGAGCATCCGGTTGCCCGCGGCCTGGATGAGCAGGGCGTGGAACTCCGCGTCGGCGCGGGAGAAGGTGATCGTGTCCCCCTGCCCCATCGCGTGCCCCATGATCTCCACCATGTCGCCGAGGCGCTGCTGGAGGTCCTCGCGGCCATGGCCGGCGGCGAGGCGGGCGGCGAGCGGCTCGATGGTCCAGCGCAGCTCGGCCAGCTCCCGGCGCTGGTCGTCGCGGTGCGGGCCGAAGGCGCGCCACTCGATGATGTCGGGGTCCAGCAGGTTCCAGTCGCTGACCGGGCGGACCCGCGTACCCACATTGGGGCGCGCGCTGACGAGCCCCTTGGCCTCCAGGACCCGCAGGGACTCGCGGACGACGGTGCGGGAGACCTCGAACCGCTGGCCGATCTCCTCCGGGACGAGCGGGCGGTCCGCGCCGAGGTCACCGGAGACGATCATCTGGCCCAGCTGCTGGACGAGTTGGCCGTGCAGGCCGCGCCCGCGGCTGGCCGCGCCCCGCCGGCTCGCCCGCCCCAACTCTGAATCGGAGCCGCCCCAGGGCCGGGCCGCGGCGCGCTCTCCGGCCGACGTCTCCGCGTAGGGGTAGCGATCGAGTTCGCCCGAGCCGGCCAGGCCGGAGTCGGCGGAGCGGGCGGCGGTCATCATGGTGTGCGCAAGGGTACTCACGCATCCTTTGTCGGCGCGGCTCGCCCGCCCCTTGAGGTCTTTGGTGAAAAGCACACGAAAGGGTGATCGGCGCTCGCGCCGCAATTGACGCCATATCTGCATGAACCAGGCATTTTCTAGCGAGTTACGGGCTCCTCCCCTCGACGCCGGACCGCGGTGATCACCAACGCACCTTTCCGCGAAGGCTGGTGAACAGATACGCGCAGACAAGGGCGGACAACGACAGGGTGAGCGCTGCACCCACGGGCTGCGCGACCACCCGCGCGAGCGCCAGGACCCAGCGGTCGACCTCCTGGGGCAGTTGCCACCAGGCCAGTTCACGCAGTCGGCCCGGGAGGCCGGTGACCGAACGCGCGGACGGGGCCGCGAACACCTTCTGCACCAGCGGAACCACCAGCACCGGTACGGCCAGTACGGCGGCGACGCCCGCGCCGGTCACCCGGAAGACGCCCGCCGCCAGCAGCCCGGCCCAGGCGCATCCCACGGTCAGCCCCGCCCAACTAGCGCCGAGAGCAGTGGCGTTGGCGGGCACTGTGATCAACTCCGGCCCGTAGAAGAGCCGGAGGCACTGCGCCCCGCAGACGACGGCGAGGGCGGCCAGCAGGAGGGCGAACCCGGCGGTCACCGTGAGTTTGGCCAGCAGCAGGCCGATCCGCCGGGGCACGGTGCCGCGTCCGCCGGCGAGCGCGGGGTAGCGGAACTCGTCACCGAAGGAGAGGGCGCCCAGGATGCCCGCACCCAGGGCGGCCGGGGGCAGCGGCAGCACTTCGGGCCAGGCGGCGAGCGCGCGTGGCAGGGGCGTGGAACCGGTGCGGGCGAGCAGGACGGAGAGCACTGCGGAGGCCAGCAGCACAGAGGCCATGATCAGGGTCGTCGTACGGACCCCGAGGGAGCGCCGCAGCTCGTAGCGGAGCGGGCGCAGCGGCCCTCGGGCGGGGCGGGCCCGGATGGGCGGCGGCAGTGCGGAGAGGTGGGCGGCAGAGGGCCGGTGCGCCTCGGTGCCGCCCGCGGGCGGGGCGGCGGGTCCGGTGTCCCCGACCTCGTCGGCGAGTTGGTGGACGGGGACGCCGTGGCGGAAGGCGGTGTCTCCGATCTCGGCGCAGGTCGAGCCGTACACGGTCACCCGGCCGTTGGCCTCGGGGACCACCTCGACGGACCGCTGCGCGGCGCGCGCCTCCTGGCTGACGACGGCGGCGAGCCGGGCCGCATGCGGGGTGCGGACGGCGACACGGGGCCGGAGCCGGGTACGGGCGAAGTCGGTGACGTCCTGGTCCGCGACGAGCCGGCCGGCGTCGAGAGTGACGACGCGATCGGCCGTGCGGGCGGCCTCCTTGGGGTCGGCGGTGGCGTACAGGACGGCTCCGCCCTGAGCCGCGTAGGCGCGCAACAGCCCGTGCAACCAGCTGTTCTCGCGCGGGGAAAGACCCTCGGCGGGGTCGTCCAGGACCAGGGTGTGCGGATCTCCGAGCAGGGCGGAGGCGAGGCCGAGGCGGCGGTCCATCCCCACCGAGAGCGTGCCGAGGCGCTGATCCCCGAGCCCGGCCAGACCGACGACTTCGAGCATCTCGTCAGCCCTGGCCACAGGCGTTCCGGCGGCGGCGCAGAGCATCCGCAACTGGCCCCGGACCGTACGGGAGGGATGGCCGGGCACATCACCGAGCAGCACGCCCACCTCACGCGCCGGGTGGGCGATGCGGTGCAGCGGCCGACCCCGGAAGTAGGCGACCCCCCGGCCCGAGTCGAGTTCGAGCATCAGCCGCAGGGCCGCGGTCTTGCCCGAGCCCGGGGCGCCCAGCAGAGCGGTGACCCGGCCGGGCGGGGCCTCGAAGGTCAGATCGTCCACGGCGGGCGGAGCGTTGCGGCGGGGAGTGCTGGTGAGTCCGATGGCCTGGAGCATCGCTTCTCTCGCGTTCTCTCGCGGAAGGTGAGACCGCTCGGCGGCAGAGGGGTACCGCAGCAACATAACGCGACATTTCCGACTTTTGATGCAGCAGTGCGCCCGCGGGTGTTCCGCACTGCGGGGCGGGCGAAGCCCGGCACTTCCTTCCGACGGCGCTCCCGCGGCCTCCGCTTCTGCCGACAACGGCCCCGCGACGTCCGCCCGCCCAGGCCGGCGCTCCCACGGCTTCCGCTCGTCCGACGGCGGTACTCCCGCCGCCTCGGCCTCCGTCGGCGGCGGTCTCAGACTTCCGGCCGCAGCATGGGCGGATTGAGCACCGTGGCCGCCCCGGCCCGGAACAGCTGCGCGGGTCGGCCGCCCTGCCGCGTGGTGGTCCCACCGGAAGGCACCAGGAAGCCGGGCGTTCCGGTGACCTTGCGGTGGAAGTTGCGGGGGTCGAGGACCACGCCCCACACCGCCTCGTACACCCGGCGCAGCTCCCCGACGGTGAACTCGGACGGGCAGAACGCCGTGGCCAGCGAGGAGTATTCGATCTTGGAGCGGGCGCGCTCCACCCCGTCGGCGAGGATCCGGGCGTGATCGAACGCGAGCGGAGTGGCCTCCGCGCCCTGCCTGAGCAGGTCGTCCACGGGCGCCCAGCGCGCGCTGTGGGCGTCCCCGCCCGCACGGGGGGCCGGCAGGTCCGGCGCGAGGGCGAGGTGGGCGACGCTGACGACCCGCATCCGGGGGTCCCTCGCCGGATCCCCGTAGGTGGCCAGCTGTTCCAGGTGCGCTCCGTTGCCCAGGGTCGGCTTCGCCGGATCGTGGGCGCAGAGCCCGGTCTCCTCGACGAGTTCGCGCGCCGCCGCCGACCCGAGGTCCTCGTCGGCCCGGACGAATCCGCCGGGCAGCGCCCACCGGCCCTGGAACGGCGTCTCCCCACGGCGGACCACCAGCGCGCAGAGTGCGTGGCGGCGCACCGTGAGCACGACCAGGTCCACGGTGACGGCGAAGGGCGGGAAGTTCGACGGGTCGTAGGGCGGCATGCCGCGATCATAGTCGTCTGCCTGACGATAAACACTCCCTTCGGTGCTCCGGTGATCAGGAATTCCGCGTCAGGGGCCGGACGGGGCCCGGGTTGGGGGGAGTTCGAGGCTGTCTGCCCCGGGCCGCCCGCTCCGGGCCTCCGGCGCCCCCTCCTGACCGGTCAAGGACAGGGCGGCTGTCCGGCGAGCGGAAGACAGCCGCGGGTCCCGGCTCGGGGGGGGGGGGGGGGGGGGGGGGGGTGGGGGGGGGGGGGGGGGGGGGGAGGGGGGGGGGGGGGGGGTGGGGGGGGGGATTAAGAGCAGGAGAGGTGGAGCCGTGGGGCG
>NZ_JBWKCM010000021.1:46627-55295 GCF_056436485.1 Streptomyces sp. NPDC043746
GGGCGGCAGAGCAGCGTCCCCCCCCCCCCCCCCCCATCCCCCCCCCCTCCCCCCCCCCCCCCCCCCCCCCCCCCCCCCCCCCCCCCCCCCCCCCCCCCCCCGGGGCCCCGAGCCGGGACGGAGCCGGGGCGGCAGGCGACCACCCGGAAGCAGGCGGCCGAGTGGTCGGGCGACCGGCGCGGGAGGACAGCCCATTGGCGGGCGGGCGGTCGGGGGCGGTGGAGGCAAGGGGCTGGGCCCGGTGCAGGGCCCGGGGACACCCTTGGGCGGGCGGGCAGCCCTCCGAGGTGGGATATCCCCGCCCGGGGAGGTGGAGAGCCCTCCCCGGGCGAGCGGGGCGGGCTCCCCCGGCTGCCGGCCGGAGCGAGCGCGGTCTTCCTCGCGTGCGAACTCCCGCCCGGGCTCAGCTCCGCGTCTCAGCGGCGCGTCCCGGTGCCCCGTCGGTCGTACCGCCGGATGTCGCTCATGCGGCGCCCGGCGGCGGTCGGCCCCCTCCGGGCGGTGCCGGGCGCCGGCGGCCTCCCCTCGGTGCCCGTGGCCCGGCGCCCGCTCCCGCGCCGCCGTGCCCTGTTCACCGCGGGCCTGACCCGGCGGACGCGCAGGGCAGGCCCGCGGGCGGTCTCGGCTCCCGCCGCCGTGTCGGCCGCCCCAGCCTTCCCGGCCTTCTCCGGCCGCTCGGAGCCCGCCGATGCCCTCGCCGCTCCGGGCCGCTCGACACCCGTCGCCGCCCCCACCCCCCCGGGCCGCTCCACGTGCGCCGCCGCCCCGGCTCCCCCTGGGGCTCCGGCCACCTGCGCTTCCCCGCTCTCCCCCGCCCGGACTCCCTCGGGCCGCTCGGCCCCGGTCGCCTCCTTCTCATCTGGCCCCGCCGGAACCCCGGCATCCCCGGGCCACCCGGCCTCCACCACCGCCCCGGCATCCCCACCCTCCCGGGCACCCGAACCCGTCGCCTCCACGCCTTCGGCCTCGCCTCGCAGGCAGCGGCGCAGGGTTTCGGGGTCGAGGCCCTCGTTGCACGCGCGGTGCAGGAGTTGCGCGAACGTGTAGTGCGGGTCCGCGCGCAGTGCCATGGTCAGGGCGACCCGGGCGCCGGGCTCGTCGCCGGTGGACCAGGAGACCCAGCCCGCCAGGGTGAGCGGGGCCGCCGCGTACTCGCCGTACGGCCCGACGCAGCGGCGGGCGAGGGTGCGCCAGAGCCTCAGGGCGTGGTGGCCGTCAGGTCCCTCCATCCAGGCGGCCGCCTTGTCGCGGGTCTCCCGGTCCTGGAGGCCGAGGATGACGGCGGCGGCCTCCTCGTCGTCGACGGCCTGGTCGTCCCCGACTTCGGAGACCGCTTCCGGGGCGGGCGGCATCCCTCCGAGGCGACCCATGAGTGTGCGGGCGAGCGTGAGGGTCTCCTCCGCCACCTGCGCCTTCGCCCGGTCGTTCAGGATCCGGGCCACCAGCGACGGCGCGGCCCGGTCCAGGGCCCGCAGTTGAGCGTCGGCGGTGTCCCGGGTCTGCCAGGGGGTGAGCCGGGCCTCCATGTCGCGCAGCGTCCCCCGCACCTGGATCCCGGCGTACGCCGCCGCGGCGGCCATCACCGTCGTACCGGGCATGGCCAGGGGCTTTCCCTCGGGCGGGCAGCATCGGACGTCCGGGCAGCAGTAGGACCAGTAGTGGCCGTCCGAGATGCAGAGGGCTTCGAGCACAGGCACGTCGAGCGCCCCGCACGCCGTGCGCAGGCTCTGGGCGAACGGCCGCAGCCGCTCCATGGTCACACGGCCGCTCGCGCCGTCCGGCGAGTCCTGGCAGAGGAAGATCAGGATCGCGTCGGGCCGCCCCTCACGGCGTTCGCTCCCCGTGATGAGGCTCGTTGCGAGCTCGGCGGCGATCGGCCCCCATTCACCGGGCGCCCGTGGGATACCGAGCCGGAGCCGTCCGCCGAACCGGCCCCGGTCGCCGTGCAGGGCCACCATCACGACGCTGTCGTCGGGATGGAAACCCATCAGATACGGGAGGGCGTCGGCGAGTTCGGCGGGGCCTCGGAGAGTGATCTGCCGGCCGTCGGCCGGGCCGGGGGATTCCTGGTGCTTGTTCATGGCTCGACGGTCCCGCGCCCCGCCGGATCCCGCGACCCCTGTGGATAACGTTATCCACAGGCTCGCCCCGCCGTTCGCGGTTTGTGGTCGTCATCGGGTTGCATGGGGGGATGACCAACGCAGACCGCTCAGCGCTCAGGGCTTCGGCCGACTCCGTCCTCGCCCGCCTCGTCGGGGACTCCACGGGTGGGGCCCGGCTGCGCGAGGACCAGTGGCTGGCCATCGAAGCGCTGGTCGCGGAGAAGCGCCGGGCGCTGGTCGTGCAGCGCACCGGGTGGGGCAAGTCCGCCGTCTACTTCGTGGCGACCTCGCTGCTGCGCGCGCAGGGCGCCGGTCCGACCGTGATCGTCTCGCCGCTGCTGGCGCTGATGCGCAACCAGGTCGCGGCGGCCGCGCGGGCGGGGATCAGCGCCCGCACGATCAACTCGTCCAACACGGAGGAGTGGGAGAGCGTCCAGGCCGAGGTGGCCGCCGGTGAGGTCGATGTCCTGCTGGTCTCCCCGGAGCGGCTGAACAACCCCGACTTCCGGGACCAGGTGCTGCCCGCGCTGGCCGCCGCGACCGGACTCCTCGTGGTCGACGAAGCGCACTGCATCTCCGACTGGGGACACGACTTCCGGCCGGACTACCGGCGGCTGCGGACCATGCTCGCCGATCTCCCCGCCGGGGTGCCCGTGCTCGCCACCACCGCCACGGCCAACGCGCGCGTGACGGCGGACGTCGCGGAGCAGCTCGGCACGGGCGCGGGCACCGACGCGCTGGTCCTGCGCGGTCCGCTGGACCGGGAGAGCCTGAGCCTGGAGGTCCTCCAGCTGCCGAACGCCGCGCACCGGCTGGCCTGGCTGGGCGACCACCTCGGGGAGCTGCCCGGTTCCGGAATCATCTACACACTCACGGTCGCGGCGGCCGAGGAGGTCACCGCCTATCTGCGGCAGAACGGCCATCCGGTCGCCTCCTACACCGGCCGGACGGAGAACGCGGAGCGCCAGCAGGCGGAGGACGACCTGCTGGCCAACCGCGTCAAGGCGCTGGTCGCCACCTCCGCGCTGGGCATGGGGTTCGACAAGCCCGACCTCGGTTTCGTCGTGCACCTGGGCTCGCCCTCGTCCCCCATCGCGTACTACCAGCAGGTGGGACGTGCCGGGCGCGGGGTCGAGCACGCCGAGGTGCTGCTGCTCCCCGGCAAGGAGGACGAGGCGATCTGGCAGTACTTCGCCTCGGTCGCCTTCCCGCCCGAGGAGCAGGTGCGCCGAACCCTGGACGTGCTGGCCCGCGCGGAGCGGCCGCTCTCCCTGCCCGCGCTGGAGCCCCTGGTCGATCTCCGGCGGACACGGCTGGAGACGATGCTCAAGGTGCTGGACGTCGACGGTGCGGTGAAGCGCGTCAAGGGCGGCTGGATCTCCACCGGAGAGCCCTGGGTCTACGACTCCGAGCGCTATGCGTGGGTCGCCCGGCAGCGGGCCGCCGAGCAGCAGGCCATGCGGGACTACGCCACCACAACGGCGTGCCGGATGGAGTTCCTGCGGCTGCGGCTCGACGACGAGGAGGCCACCGCCTGCGGCCGCTGCGACAACTGCGCCGGCGCCCGCTTCGACGACAAGGTCTCCACCGCCGCCCTGGACGGCGCCCGCAACGAGCTGGGCAGGCCGGGCGTGGAGGTGGCCCCCCGCAAGATGTGGCCCACCGGGCTCTCCTCCGTCGGTGTCGACCTCAAAGGCCGCATCCCCGCCGGTGAACTCGCCTCCCCCGGCCGGGCGCTGGGCCGCCTCTCCGACATCGGGTGGGGCAACCGGCTGCGTCCCATGCTCGCGGCGCAGGCTCCGGACGGAGCGGTTCCGGACGATGTCATGGACGCGGTGGTCACCGTTCTCGCCGACTGGGCCAAGGGCCCCGGCGGCTGGGCCTCCGGTTCGCCCGACGCCGCTCCCCGGCCGACCGGTGTCGTCACCGTCGCCTCCCGCCGCAGACCTCAGCTGGTGGGGTCCCTCGGCCGACGCATCGCCGAGATCGGCCGGATGCCCCTGCTCGGGGCGGTGACATACGCCCCGGGCGCCGAAAACCTGACGGCCTCGCAGACCAACAGCGCGCAGCGGGTACGAGCCCTGCACGAGGCCCTGACCGTGGAGCCGGAGCTGGCGGCGGCGTTGGAGTCCGCAGGTGGGCCGGTGCTCCTCGTCGACGACCTCTCCGACACCGGCTGGACACTGGCCGTGGCCGCTCGGCTGCTGCGGCGCGCCGGAGCCGAGGGGGTGTGTCCCCTGGTCCTCGCGGTTCAGGGGTGATCAGCGATGAACGGGGGGAACGGCAGGCGTCATCCGGCCGAGGCTGGGCAGGGATATCAGTAGCATTCCGGCCGATACCCGTCAGCGTCGTCAATTGCTCGTTGCCGCCTGCCGGTACGCCAGGAAGAATCGGGACTGCTCCCCGCACAGTTCTCGTCGGGCCCGGAAGGGCTGTGCCGCGGCGCGCCCTCACTCGACCCTGCCCGCACCGTGGGCGCGTAGCGAAGGGAGGACCATGACCTTCGGATTCGCCCCGTCCCCCGCCACTTCGATATCGGCGTTCCCCACGCCACCAGGCTCCGCGGCCTCCGTCAACCGCCTTGCCCGGATGCTCGAACCCGCCGAGTGGGCCTCGGCGGGCATACCGCTGCTGCGCAGCCCGCGCGAGGTCGTCAGCGGCCTGCACTCCCGCCATCGGCCGACGCCCACGACCGCCGTGATCGCGGTCCTCGACCATGAGGAACGGCTCACGGCGAGCGCCTCGTTCATGCGCCGGGACACGGTCGCGGCGGACGGCTGGGAGTTCCGCAACGCCCTGCTGGCCCACCTGCGACGGGTGACCCCGCACGATCTGCGCCGCCGTACTCCGGTGCGTACAGCCGTACTTCTCTACTGCCGTGACGGCGACGAGCGGTGGACCGAGGAGGACGGCGCGTGGATGTGGGGCCTGCGGGACGCCTGCACACTGCACGGGCTGCGGTGCGGTGCGTACATCACGCTGACCGGCGGGGGCTGGCAGGTGCTCGGTGAGGGGCGGGGCGGACGACGGCCCAGCTCCCTGTCGGAGCCCGCCCCGCTGGCCGACCTCGTCACCGAGCAGCCGCCCACGCTGACCCGGACCGGCGGCGGCTCGGCCCAGGCGCTGCACCGCTCGGCCGCACGGTGAGCGCGAAGCCCGGAGCCCGGAGCGCGCCGGACGCTGAGCCGCCCACAGCGGCGGGGCGAACGCAGGCGCTGACCGCCGACCGTGCGTGAGCACGACCCGGACCGTGCCCGACGGCCGGAGCCCCGGCTGCCCGCACAGGGCTGCCGGGGCTCCTCGGTTGTGCGGTGCGGCGGTTCAGACACCCGCACCGAGTGCGGCGTTGACCGTCTGCGGGTCCCCGCAGACGATCAGCAGCGCGGCGGCACGGTCACGGGCCACGGGCAGCGCACGGGCGACGGTCTCGCCGGCGTCCCCGTTGACCGCCACCACGACCACGGGCCGGGCCTTCGCCCGGTCGACCGCGGAGGCGTCCGCGAAGAAGACGTCGTCGCCCGCGTCCTGCTGGGCCCAGTACGCGGCCTCACCGAAGGACAGCTCATGGGCGGCCCACGGGTGCTGCTCACCGGTGGTGAGCACCAGGATGTCGCCCGGCGCACGGCCGGACTCCAGCAGCAGGTCGACCGCTTCCTCGGCCGCGTCGAGGGCTCCGCCGACCGAGGCCGGGATCAGCTGGAGCTGCGGCGCGGAACGATTCTCCGGCCGGCCAGCCGGAGCGCTCCTGGGCGTCGCGGGACCGGGCACGGGTGCAGGGGCAGGATGTGCGCGCTGCGCCGGAGGCGCGGGGCGCGCGGGGCCGGGGACCGGACGGCCGGGCCGCGGCGTGGCCGCGGAACGCGGACCTGGTACGGGACGGGGGGTCGGCGCGGTACGGCCGGCGGCCGGAGTGACGCGGGGACCCTGGGCACTCTCGTGAATCTGAGGCTCCTCGGGATTGAGGCAGGAAGGTGGTCTGTCGTGGGCCGACGCGGTCGGTCGGCGTCGTCGGTGGGGCGCCTGCGCGCGATCAGAATTCGAAGCCGAGCTGGCCCCCGCTTTCGAGTGCGGCCGCCTCGGCGGAAAAACGGACCTTCTTCAGGTGCTGCCACCGGGGCAGCGCGTCCAGATACGACCAGGAGAGGCGGTGATGGGGTGTGGGCCCCCGCGCCTCCAGAGCGGCCCGGTGCACCGGGGAGGGATACCCCGCGTTGGCGGCGAAGGCGAAGTCCGTGTACTCCTCGGACCTCCCGCCCAGTTCGGCCATCATCCGGTCGCGGTGCACCTTGGCGATGACCGAGGCAGCCGCCACCACGATGCAGGACTGGTCGCCCTTGATGACCGTACGGACCTTCCAGGGGGCGCCCAGGTAGTCGTGCTTGCCGTCGAGGATCACCGCGTCGGGTCGCACCGGCAGCCCCTCCAGGGCCCGTACGGCGGCGAGCCGGAGCGCGGCCGTCATACCGAGGTCGTCGATCTCCTGCGGAGAGGCGTGCCCGAGGGCGTGGGCGGTGACCCAGCTCTCCAGCACCGGAGCCAGCTCAGCACGCCGCCGGGGCGTCAACAGCTTGGAATCGGTGAGGCCTTCGGGCGGTCGGCGCAGGCCGGTGACCGCGGCACACACGGTGACGGGTCCGGCCCACGCCCCGCGTCCGACCTCGTCGACACCGGCAACGGTCCTGGCGCCGGTGGTAGCGCGAAGCGAGCGCTCGACGGTGTGCGTGGGTGGTTCGTACGGCATGGCGCCAGCCAGCGTACGCCGAGAGCGACGGCAGCAACACCCCGGGGCGCCGTGCACACCGAGATTCGGCCGCCGGGCCCGGATCGGGTGGAACCGGGGTGAGTGCGCCTGCGGGGGATCAGTACGGGTCGTACGCGTCGCGGTCGCGCTCGTAGCCGTTCTGCTCGCCCTGCCGTTCCCCCCTCTCGTCCCCCTCCCGTACGCCGTCGGTGCCCAGGCCGTGGCAGGTGCCGCGGTCCACGGCCACGGGCCTCTCGCGAAGGATCCGCGCGGCCCGCGCCTCTCCCCAACTGGTGGCGTACCAAGGTGAGTCGGAGCCGCGCAGCTCGCGCTGGACGGTCCGGAGCGCACAGGAGCGCTGCGGTTCCGGCAGGCGGTCCAGGGCCGGTACGGCGTCGGCGGAGAGGTCCCTGAGGTAGTCGAGGTCGATCGCACCCCGGTCCTCGAAGCGCCGGACGTTCTGTTCGGCGACGACCGCGTCCGGCGAGATCAGTCCGAAGGCCAGTACAGCGGCCGCCGCGCTGGCCGCGATCGCGCGGGGCAGGATCCTGGCGCCGAGGACCCCCGCGGCCAGGATCAGGACGAAGACGACGCCGAGCCACAGCTCCATCGCGGCCACGGAGATCCGGAGCCGGGTCAGCCCGTACTCGTCGACGTACAGGTCCATGCGGCGCAACGCCGAGGCGACGACGACGAGCGTGAGCACGCAGAGGGTGCCGAGGACGGCGCGGACCAGCGTCCGGTCGCGGGCGGACGCGCGCGGCGCCCGGCGCAGGGCCAGGGCGATGACCAGGAGGGTGAGCAGCGTGGCCCAGAGCAGCTGCCAGAAGCCCTGGCGGGCGTACTGGGCGTGGTCGAGCCCGGTCGCCTCCCGCACCTTCTCGTAGCCGCCGAGGAGGACGGTCAGCTGGAGCGTGACGAAGGCGGCGAAGAGCAGATCGAGGACGATGAGCGGAAGGGCCCATTCCACACGTCCCCGGGGCTTGCCCGGTCCGACGGCCAGCCCGTCCCAGCGCACCGGCGCGGCGGCGGTACGGGCTGCGGCCAGCGCGCCGACGAGCCCCACGAGGAAGAGGAACGTCCGCCACGGGCCGTCCACGATCGACACATCGGGGACGAGTCGGCCCAGCAGGTCGGCGAAGGCGGCGTCGGCACTGGCGAAGAGCGTCCCGAACACCACCAGGAGCCCGAGGGCCACGGCCGTGGTGCGTACGGCGGTGGCCCAGCGCCCCCGGGAGTCGTCAGCCCGCTCCCGTACCCCGCGCCAGCCCCACCGGACCCCCGGCCCGATCGCGTCGAGGATGCCCACGGAGCCGATCAGCACGCCCGGCCAGCTCCGGCTGCCGTGCAGCGCGAGCGAACCGAGCGCGAAGGCCGACACGAGGGCCAGGAAGGTCGGCCAGCCCGCGTCCCGGAGCGTGGGGACGGCGAGCAGCGCGAGTCCCGCGACGGCCCAGGTGACTGCCCAGGGCCGCAGCCGACGGCCGGCGGCCCGCGCCGCGAAGGCGGCGGCCAGGACGGCGGGCACGGCGACGATCAGGAGGTTCACGCCCAGACCGTCGCCCAGCAGGAGTGCGCTGAGGACGGCGGTGGCCAGGACCGCGGCGAGGACGGCGGGCGGAGGCGGGGGCGGCGCGGCCGGACGGAGCTCGGCCGTCGCACCGGGTCGCTTCACCGGGGGCTGCCACGGCCCGCCGGGCTGCGGGGGCGGAGCCTGGAGCCGGGGCGGTGCGACGGCGATCGGGGAGGGTGGTCGGGGAGTCGTCGGGCGGTCGGCCGACGGCTGTGCCGCCTTGGACGTCCCGGCCGTTTCTGCTGCCCCGGA
>NZ_JBWKCM010000021.1:55393-139353 GCF_056436485.1 Streptomyces sp. NPDC043746
GACGGCTCGGACGGCTCGGACGGCTCGGACGGCTCGGACGGCTCGGACGGCTCGGACGGCTCGGACGGCTCGGACGGCTCGGACGGCTCGGACGGCTCGGACGGCACTTCGGGCATGGGACCCCTCCCCCACCGGGCATACGCACGACCTCGGGCGGCGCATGGTCCGGGCATCTCACTGCGGCGCGCGCCCGCGGAGGTCGACCGATGACCGGCGGACGGCGTGGCCGAAAGACTAAGGTCCCGAACCGGCGTTCGTGAGCACGCGGAGTGAGGCTGTGGCAGGACCGTGACAGAGAGTCGACTCGGCCACCGGCCGCCCGGGCGGCAGTGGCGCTCCTACGGTCAGGGGCGCGCCGGGACCAGCCAGCCGGGAGGCTCCTCCGTCTGCGCCAGCCACTCGGCGGGCGGAGCACCGGCCGTACCGGCGGCGACGACACCGCCGACGATGGCGCAGGTCGTGTCGACGTCACCACCGGCCTGGGCGGTCAGCCAGAAGGCCTCCTCGAAGTTCCCGAGGCTCCTGGCCGCCGCCCAGAGGGCGAACGGCACGGTGTCGTGGGCACTGGTCCGACGGCCGTTGCCGAGGACCGCGGCGACCGTCCCGGCGTCCTGGTAGTCCAGCATGTCGCGGGCCCTGCGCAGCCCGGCGCCGACCGCGCTGCGGGGCACGAGCGCGATCACGCCGTCGAGCAGTTCCTCCGGCGTCGGCGGCCCGTCCGGAGCGGCGGCGAGCGAGGCGGCGGCCGCGACAGCCATCGCGCCGACGACCGCCTCACGGTGCTGGTGCGTGGTGTACGAGGAGATCTCGGCCTGGTGGGTGGCCTGCTCCGGGTCGTCCGCGTACCAGGCGCCCAGCGGGGCGATCCGCATGGCCGAACCGTTGCCCCAGGACCCCTGTCCGTTGAAGAGCGCCGAGGCCAGCTCGCGCCAGTCGCCGCCCTCCCGGACGAGCCGGAGCAGCCGGTTCACGGCGGGGCCGTACCCGCGGTCGAAGTCGTGGCGCTCGGCGAAGGAGGTCGCGAGCGCGTCCTGGTCGATGCGGCCGTGGACGGTGAGCACGGCCAGGACCGAGGAAGCCATCTCGGTGTCGTCGGTCCACTGCCAGGGGCCGGGCGGCAGGACGCGCCGCTTGAGCAGCGGGTAGTTGACCGGGACGAAGAACTGGGAGCCCAGGGCGTCTCCCACGGACAGGCCACGCAGACTGGCCAGGGCGCGTTCGAAGCGCCGCTCGGAAGCAGGATCAACGGTCATCGCCCTGCCACTCTATCCGGTACGGCCGTACGGCTCAGGGGTGCGCCAGCGCTGGAAGGGGCGGTCGAGGGTGTAGCGGCCGTCCGCGCCGAGGAGCAGGGTGCGCGTCTCCCCGTTGCCGGGGTTGGAGAGCGATTCGAACTCGGCCACCGACCAGTGGAACCAGCGCATGCAGAAGAGCCGCATGGTCAGCCCGTGCGTGACCAGCAGGACGTTCTCGGGGTGGCCGGGGTCCTCGAAGCTGCGGTGCAGGCTCTCCAGGAAGGCGCCCACCCGGTCGTAGACGTCCGCGCCGGACTCCCCCTGGGCGAAGCGGTAGAAGAAGTGCCCGTAGGCGTCCCGGTACGCCTTCTGGAGCCGTACGTCGTCCCGGTCCTGCCAGTTTCCCCAGTCCTGCTCGCGCAGCCGGGGCTCCTCGCGGACCCGGACGCGTGCCGGGTCGAGACCGAAGGCCCGGAACGTCTCGTGGGTGCGACGGTAGGGCGAGATGTAGACGCTCACCCGCTCCTCGCCGAACTGCTCACGCAGGAGCGCCCCGGTCTCCCCGGCCTGCCGCAGCCCGGTCGCGGTGAGCCGGAGCGCGTGGTCGGGCTCCCGCTCGTACACCGTGTCGTCGGCGTTGCCCTCGGACTCGCCGTGCCGGACGAGGACGATGCGCTGCGGTCGTGCCATGCACCGACCCTAGGCGGTGTACGGCGATTCCGCGTACCCCGGAGGGCACCGGACGCGGGGACCGGCCGTCGTCAGACCGTCCAGGACGGTTCCAGTCGGACGACGTCCCCCGTCAGCGCGGCCACGTCCGTGTCGGTCTGCGCGCGGGCCGCCAGACGCTGGGCGCCCTCGGCGCGGTACTTGCCGCGCTCGGCACTCGACTTCCACATCGAGAGCACCAGGAACTCGTTGCCGGGCGCCTCCGCGAAGACCCCGCGCACCATTCCGGGGGAACCGGCCATCGCCGGGTTCCACACCTGCTTCTGCATCAGCACGAAGTGCTCGGCCCGGTCCTCGTGGACGCTGCTGTGGGCGACCCGGACGACGTCCGACTCCGTGAACTCGGGCTCGAAGCCGGTCTTCACGTCGAACCGGCGCTCGAAGAGCATGACCTGCATATCGCGGAAGGTGCCCGCCTGCCCGGTCGCCGGGCGGTCCTGTCCGCGGGCGGTGAAGGAGTCGTAGAAGACGCGGTTCTCCCAGAACGCGAAGACATGGGCGACATCCGGGCGCGTTCGGCTCCACCCGCCGCTCTGCCCCCTGAACCCCGGCTCGCCGCGCAGCCCCGCCCACTTCCGCTGCCCCTGTTCGAACCCATGGCGGTCCACCACGGAACAGCGAATCCACTTCACCAGCACCGCGCCATCGTACGGCGCGGAACGTGGCCCGGATCACGGCCGTCCGCCGAACGCCCGGGCGCACCGGGCCCGTCCGCCACACCCGGCACCGGGGCACACGCGGCAGATGGCCCGAATCCGCCGTCCGGAACGGGCGCAGTTGGCTGTGCGGCCTGTTCCGGACATGATCGGGGAATCGGGTGAGGAGAACGGTCCGTGGACCGTCGGCCAGGAGGGGAAGTCCGGTGAGCACTCCGAACAAGGACATCGGGAAAGTCGAAGTACGGATCAAATGGGATCCCAGCCCGCACGGTGAACCCGACATCGACCTGGACATCATCGCGGCGACCTACCGGGCACAGGAGCCGTACGGCAGCCCCGCGTACCTGGTCCACTTCGACAGCCGCTCGCCGGACGGGACCATCACCCTGAACCGGGACAGCAGGACGGGCCAGGGATTCGGCTTCGACGAGGTCATGACGATCGAGCTGGACCGGCTGGCAGAGCGGTACGGGCGGGTGGTGGTCGGCGTGGCGATCCAGCAGCGCGGGGGCCGGAGGACCTTCGGTGAGGTCGACAGCACGGTCGTACAGATCCGGGAGGGGTACAGGAACCTGATCGAGGACGACTTCGCGGGTGTCGCCCCGTCGACGGCGGCGGTCGTCGGGGAGTTCTCCCGTACGGGGTCGGGGCCGTGGGTGTTCCGCGCGGACGTACGCGGCTTCGACGCCGACCCCGACGCGTTCGCCGCGGTGATGGGGAACCGCGTCGCCGGAGCCTGAACGGCAGCGACCAGTTCCGGCCAACCGCGTGGGTCGTCCGCCGGGGACGGCCTGCGCGCGGGCCCCGGCACTGCCACGGCCGGAACCCCCGGGCAGCGCCGGGGCCCGTACGCGAAGCCGCCCGCATGACCGATCGCGAGGCCGCGGTCCGGGCGCCGGGGGAGCTGGTGGAGCCGCTCGATCCGGTGTACGCCGTGAAGACGGTGCGACCCGGATCGTCCGGTCGGGCCCGGTGACGGCAACGGTCCGGGCGATCCGGGTGACGACGGCGGGGGGGGGGGGGGGGGGGGGGGGGGGGGGGTTTCCCCCCCCCCCCCCCCCCCCCCCCCTCGACCCCCCACAAACCCCCCACCCCTTCCCCCACTCCCCCCCCTCCAGCCCGACCCCCGTAACGCGCGTCGGGCGGACGGGGGGGGGGGCGCCCCCCCCCCTTCCCCCCCCCCCCCCCCCCCCCGTCACTGCTCAGGCTCAGCTGCAACCGCTGGTCGAGCCGCAGCCCTCGCAGATGTAGCAGGAGCCGGCGCGCTGCATCTTCGTACCGCAGGAGAAGCAGAGCGGGGCGTCGGCGCTGATGCCGAGCTGCATCTCGACCAGTTCGGCCGAGGTGTGGGCCGTCGTCGGCGCCGGCTTCTCGGCGGACTCGCGGGGAGCCGCCACCGACTTCAGGGGCTCGCTCTGGACCGGGGCTGACTGGGCGAGGCTCTCGGAGTCCACCCCGTCCGCCTCGAAGGACGGCTCGTACGAACCGGTGTCCAGGTGGCGCTGGCGCTCCTCGGCGGAGTGGATGCCGAGAGCGGAGCGGGTCTCGAAGGGCAGGAAGTCGAGCGCCAGGCGGCGGAAGATGTAGTCGACGATCGACTGCGCCATCCGCACGTCCGGGTCGTCGGTCATACCGGCCGGCTCGAAGCGCATGTTGGTGAACTTCGAGACGTAGGTCTCCAGCGGAACGCCGTACTGCAGGCCGACCGAGACGGCGATGGAGAAGGCGTCCATCATGCCCGCGAGGGTCGAGCCCTGCTTGGACATCTTGAGGAAGACCTCACCGAGACCGTCGTCCGGGTAGGAGTTGGCGGTCATGTACCCCTCGGCGCCGCCCACCGTGAAGGAGGTGGTGATGCCGGGGCGGCCCTTGGGGAGGCGCTTGCGGACCGGGCGGTACTCGACGACCTTCTCGACCGCCGTACGGATGGTCTCCTCGGCCTTCGCGGTGACCTCTTCCTTCTCCTTGTCCTTGGTCTTGGCGGAGAGGGGCTGGCCGACCTTGCAGTTGTCGCGGTAGATCGCGAGCGCCTTGACGCCCATCTTCCACGCCTCGAAGTAGACCTCTTCGACGTCCTCGACGGTGGCGGTCTCGGGGAGGTTGACCGTCTTGGAGAGTGCACCGGAGATCCACGGCTGGATGGCCGCCATCATCCGGACGTGGCCCATCGCGGAGATGGAGCGCTCGCCCATCGCGCAGTCGAAGACTTCGTAGTGCTCGGTCTTCAGGCCCGGGGCGTCGATCACATTGCCGTTCTCGGCGATGTGGGCGACGATCGCCTCGATCTGCTCCGGCTGGTAACCGAGGCGGCGCAGCGCCTGGGGCACCGTGCCGTTGACGATCTGCATCGAGCCGCCGCCGACCAGCTTCTTGAACTTGACCAGGGCGAGGTCGGGCTCCAGACCTGTGGTGTCGCAGGACATCGCGAGACCGATGGTGCCGGTGGGGGCGATGACCGAGGCCTGCGCGTTACGGAAACCGTTCTTCGCGCCGAGCCGGATCACGTCCTGCCAGGCCTCCGTCGCGGCGGCCCAGACGGGCGAGTCCAGGTCGTCGACGTGGATCGCCTTGGCGTTGGCGTCGGCGTGCTGCTTCATGACGCGCTGGTGCGGCTCGGCGTTGCGGGCGTAGCCGTCGTACGGGCCGACGACCGCGGCCAGTTCGGCGGAGCGCTTGTAGGAGGTGCCGGTCATCAGCGAGGTGATGGCCCCGGCGAGCGCCCGGCCGCCGTCGCTGTCGTAGGCGTGGCCGGTCGCCATCAGGAGGGCGCCGAGGTTGGCGTAGCCGATGCCGAGCTGGCGGAAGGCGCGGGTGTTCTCACCGATCTTCTGCGTCGGGAAGTCCGCGAAGCAGATCGAGATGTCCATCGCGGTGATGACCAGCTCGACGACCTTGGCGAAGCGCTCGGACTCGAAGGACTGGTTGCCCAGCCCGTCGTCCTTGAGGAACTTCATCAGGTTGAGCGAGGCGAGGTTGCACGAGGTGTTGTCCAGGTGCATGTACTCGCTGCACGGGTTCGAGCCGTTGATCCGGCCGGACTCCGGGCAGGTGTGCCAGGCGTTGATGGTGTCGTCGTACTGGATACCGGGGTCGGCGCAGGCCCAGGCGGCCTCGGCCATCTTGCGGAAGAGGGACTTGGCCTCGACCTCCTCGATGACGTCGCCGGTCATCCGGGAGCGCAGCCCGAACGTGCCGCCCGCCTCGACGGCCTTCATGAACTCGTCGTTCACGCGGACCGAGTTGTTGGCGTTCTGGTACTGGACGGACGTGATGTCGTCGCCGCCCAGGTCCATGTCGAAGCCCGCGTCGCGCAGGGCGCGGATCTTCTCCTCCTCCTTCACCTTGGTCTCGATGAAGGCCTCGATGTCGGGGTGGTCGACGTCGAGGATGACCATCTTGGCCGCGCGGCGGGTGGCGCCACCGGACTTGATGGTTCCGGCGGACGCGTCGGCACCGCGCATGAAGGAGACCGGTCCGGAGGCGTTGCCGCCGGAGGAGAGCAGCTCCTTGGAGGAGCGGATACGGGAGAGGTTCAGGCCGGCGCCGGAGCCGCCCTTGAAGATCATGCCCTCTTCCTTGTACCAGTCGAGGATCGACTCCATGGAGTCGTCGACGGCCAGGATGAAGCAGGCGGAGACCTGCTGGGGCTGGGGCGTGCCGACGTTGAACCAGACCGGGGAGTTGAAGCTGAAGATCTGGTGCAGGAGGGCGTAGGCCAGCTCGTGCTCGAAGATCTCGGCGTCCGCGGGAGAGGCGAAGTAGCCGTGGTCCTCGCCGGCCTTCCGGTACGTCTTCACGATCCGGTCGATCAGCTGCTTGAGGCCGGTCTCGCGCTGCGGCGTGCCGACGGCGCCGCGGAAGTACTTGCTGGTGACGATGTTGACCGCGTTCACCGACCAGAAGTCGGGGAACTCGACGCCACGCTGCTCGAAGTTGATCGAGCCGTCGCGCCAGTTGGTCATGACGACGTCACGGGGCTCCCACGCCACCTCGTCGTACGGATGCACGCCGGGGGTGGTGTGGATGCGCTCGATACGCAGACCCTTGCTTGCCTTGGCGCCCTTGGTGCGGGAACCTCGCGGGCCGCTCGCCGTCTCTGTCATGCCGCCTCCCATATGTGGGCAAAAACGCCCTGAAGTGCCCAGTTCTTCCCAGGCACAGTGTGTGTCCGTTGCCCCGTGGACCGCGCTCGGCCACGGGGACAGGTCCTGAATCGCCCGGTCACCGGTCGGCGGAGCTGGCTCCGGACCGTGACGGGCGCGTACCGCTCAGTCGGCGGCGATGGCGGGGGCGGGGACCTCAAGGGTCTCGCCGCTCCCGGGGTCCTCCGCGGTGGGCCGCTGCGCGCGCAGTTCCACGATGGCGGCCTCGAAGTCCTCCAGAGAGTCGAACGCCCGGTAGACGGACGCGAAGCGCAGGTACGCGACGAGGTCGAGTTCCTGCAGGGGGCCGAGTATGGCCAGACCCACGTCGTGGGTGGTCAGTTCGGCGCTGCCGGTGGCACGCACCGCCTCCTCGACCCGCTGGCCGAGCTTGGCGAGGGCGTCCTCCGTGACGGGCCGGCCCTGGCATGCCTTGCGGACGCCGGAGATGACCTTGGTACGACTGAAGGGTTCGGTCACGCCGCTGCGCTTGACGACCATCAGCGAGCAGGTCTCCACCGTGGTGAAACGGCGGGAGCAGTCGGGGCACTGCCGTCGGCGGCGGATCGACGTGCCGTCGTCGGTGGTGCGACTGTCGACGACCCGGCTGTCGGGGTGCCTGCAGAAGGGGCAGTGCATGGCTCCCAACCCTCCTTCACAGCACGAACGAATAGCCTCTCCGGCCGACCCTCTCGGGCTCCTCGGAGGCAGTCCCCAGCATAGGCGATGGCCTGGGGCCGATTGAACCCAGGACCACTACTTCTGGGCGGCCGGGACGATCCAACCACTAGATCTAGGGTTCGGCGGGGTTTTCGGCCTACCGCGTGTCGCACCCCGGGTACCGCCTCGAGGAGGCGCGGGCCAGGGAAGAGGGTACGGGAATCGCACACTCCGCGAACCGCCGGGGGCGCCGGGACGGGGCACCGGGTGAAAGACTGGACGGGGAGGGCTCGGGCGAGCCCGTGGACACCCGGGTCGCGGACCCGCGGAACGTCGGGTCCGCGCCGCACCCGCCTTCCGCCCGCCGCTCATACACCTGTGGGCCGTATCCCGGCAGCGCTTTATTCGTTTTTCACTCGAACGTGTGTTTGGCGCAACCTTTCGAAAGCTACTACCGTTGTCCAGCCAGGGAGACCATTCGAGAGGGGCCGCCGACGTGACCACGACCGCAGACAGTGCCACCATCACCGCCCGGGACCACCGCTCCCAGAGCCGACTTGAGCCGGTGCATGCCATGAATGACTCACTGACGAACACGGACGGGCCCGAGCCCGGCCGCCCCGGACGCGCCTTGCCCGGCAGGCCTCCAGGGATCAGGGCGGACAGCTCGGGTCTCACGGACCGGCAGCGGCGGGTCATCGAGGTCATCCGCGACTCCGTGCAGCGCCGGGGGTACCCGCCGTCCATGCGGGAGATCGGTCAGGCGGTGGGCCTGTCCAGCACGTCGTCCGTCGCCCATCAGCTGATGGCCCTGGAGCGCAAGGGCTTCCTCCGGCGCGACCCGCACCGGCCCCGCGCCTACGAGGTGCGCGGCTCGGACCAGCCCAGCACCCAGCCGACCGACACGACAGGGAAGCCCGCCGCTTCCTACGTCCCCCTGGTGGGCCGGATCGCCGCCGGTGGGCCGATCCTCGCCGAGGAGTCGGTCGAGGACGTCTTCCCGCTGCCGCGCCAGCTCGTCGGTGACGGTGAGCTGTTCGTGCTGAAGGTCGTCGGTGATTCGATGATCGAAGCAGCGATCTGTGACGGTGACTGGGTCACCGTGCGCCGCCAGCCCGTCGCGGAGAACGGGGACATCGTCGCGGCGATGCTGGACGGCGAGGCGACGGTCAAGCGTTTCCGCCGCGAGGACGGGCACGTCTGGCTGCTGCCGCACAACGCCGCGTACCAGCCGATCCCCGGTGACGAGGCGACGATCCTCGGCAAGGTGGTGGCGGTGCTGCGGCGGGTGTGAAGGCCACCGTTCGTCGACCTGGAGGACACGACGGAGCCCCGGGCCAGCCGTATGGCGTCCCGGGGCTCCGTCGTGTCCTACCTGCCCTCCGCCTTGGCCAGGGCGTCGATCGCGGCCAGGGAGCGGCGGGCCTGATTGCGGTCCGTGGTGTACCAGAAGTCCGGCAGCGAGGCACGCAGATAGCTGCCGTACCGAGCGGTGGCCAGCCGGGGGTCCAGGACGGCCACGACGCCCTTGTCGCCCGTGGCCCGGACGAGACGGCCCGCGCCCTGGGCCATGAGCAGTGCGGAGTGCGTCGCCGCCACCGCCATGAAGCCGTTGCCTCCGGCCTCCTCCACCGCCTTCTGGCGGGCACTCATCAGCGGGTCGTCGGGCCGTGGGAACGGAATCCGGTCCATGACCACCAGCTGACAGCTCGGCCCCGGCACATCGACGCCCTGCCAGAGCGAGAGCGTGCCGAAGAGACAGGTCTCCGGGTCGGCGGCGAAGTTCTTGATCAGCTCCCCCAGGGTCTCCTCGCCCTGGAGCAGGATCGGCTTGTCCAGCCGCCCCCGCAGCTCCTCGGCGGCCGCCTTGGCCCCCCGCATGGACGAGAACAGCCCCAGCGTCCGCCCGCCCGCCGCCTCCACCAGCTCGGCCAGCTCGTCGAGCATGTCCGCACGGGAGCCTTCGCGCCCCGGGGTGTTCAGATGGCGGGCGACGTACAGAATGCCCTGCTTCGGATAGTCGAACGGGGAGCCGACGTCCAGCCCCTTCCACTGCGGGAGGTCGTCGCCCGCGGTGCCCTCGGGCGCGAGCCCCAGGGAGGCTCCCACCCCGTTGAAGTCCCCGCCGAGCTTCAGCGTGGCCGAGGTCAGGACCACGGAACGCTCGGTGAAGAGCTTCTCGCGCAGCAGCCCGGAGACCGAGAGCGGGGCCACCCGCACGGAGGCGCCGAACCGGTCGTGCTGCTCGTACCAGACGACGTCGTACTCCGAGCCCTGGGTGATCCGCTCGGCCACCCCGTGGATCGACTCGACCGAGGCCAGCGCCTGCTTGCGTACGGCGTCCTCGTCCTGGACGGACCTGTCGCGGGTCGCGCCCATCGCGGAGATCACCGTACGGGCCGCGTCGCGCAGCGCCATCAGCGCGTACGACAGATCCTCGGGCAGTTCCTCCAGGCGTCCCGGGAGCGCCAGCTCCATCACCCGCTCGAACCCCTCGGCGGCGCTCTGGAGCGCGTCGGCGGCCTTCTCGTCGACCAGCTTGGCCGCCCGCCGGACCGCCCGGTTGACCTGGGACGGGGTCAGCTCGCCGGTGGCGACCCCGGTGACCCGGGAGACCAGCTCATGGGCCTCGTCCACGATCAGCACCTCGTGCGGGGGCAGCACCGGGGCGCCCTCGATGGCGTCGATCGCGAGCAGCGCGTGGTTGGTGACAACCACATCGGCGAGCTTGGCGCGCTCGCGGGCCGCCTCCGCGAAGCACTCGGCGCCGTACGCACACTTCGTCGCGCCCAGGCACTCGCGCGAGGAGACCGAGATCTGCGCCCAGGCCCGGTCGGAGACGCCGGGGGTGAGGTCGTCCCGGTCGCCGGTCTCCGTATCGTCCGACCAGTCCCGCAGCCGCAGCAGGTCCTGGCCGAGCTTGCTCGTGGGCGCCGCCGCCTCGAACTGGTCGAAGAGCCCCTCCTCCTCGTCCTGCGGGGCCCCTTCATGGAGCCGGTGGAGGCAGAGGTAGTTGGAGCGGCCCTTGAGCATCGCGTACTGCGGGCGGCGGCGCAGCAGCGGATGCAGGGCCTCCACCGTGCGCGGCAGGTCCCGCTCCACCAGCTGGCGCTGGAGGGCGAGGGTGGCCGTGGCCACGACGACCCGTTCCCCGTGCGCCAGCGCCGGCACGAGATAGCCGAGGGACTTGCCCGTGCCGGTGCCGGCCTGGACCAGCAGGTGGGATTGGTCGTCGACCGCCTCGGCGACGGCCTCGGCCATGGCGGCCTGGCCGGGGCGCTCCGTACCGCCGACGGCGGTGACGGCGGCGTGCAGGAGCTCGGGGAGGGATGGCTTCGTCATAGCCCGACCACCCTACGGCGCACCGCTGACAACGGCGATCACTCCCGGACCCGGGCGGCGGGGTGCAGCGGGTTGGGAACCGTGCCGTGGATCGCCGCGTGCGGGCGGCTGGACCGGTCGCGGTAGCCGTCGACGTGGAGCCGGTTGCGGTTGAGACAGAGGCGTTCGATCTCGGGGGTGAGCATGTCGAACAGCTCGAACCGCTCCTTCAGCTCCGGGAAGCGGGCGTGGTGGCGGACGGTCTCCGCCCTGACGAGTGACCAGAACACGTCCTCGCTCACGCCCAACTGCTCCTCGCAGAGCGGGGAGAGGTAGCGGAAGACGCCGACGAAGAGGCCGGAGTGGATGAACTGGGTGAGGAAGGAAGGCTCCTCGGTGAGCAGGACCGCGCGCACCTCGGCGGGCATGGTGGCGTGCTCCGGCAGCGGGTGGGCGCTGATGTTGACGTCGTCGACGAAGTCCTTGATCGCCAGGCGTACGGGAACGTCGTTCTCGTCGAAGACGACGATGGCGTTCTCGCCGTGCGGGGAGAAGACCGTGCCGTAG
Source organism: Streptomyces sp. NPDC043746 (assembly GCF_056436485.1). Lineage (NCBI taxonomy): Bacteria > Bacillati > Actinomycetota > Actinomycetes > Kitasatosporales > Streptomycetaceae > Streptomyces > Streptomyces sp. NPDC043746. The sequence continues at coordinate 66,707 of NZ_JBWKCM010000021.1, forward strand.
CGGTAGAGGAAGTGCAGGAGGGGCGGGAGCAGGGCGGCGAAGAGGCGGGTGAGCCAGGCCTCCGGGGTGAGGCCGGAGCGCTCGACCAGCTCGGCGGTGAACGCGCGGCCCGCCGGGTCCGTATGGAGGAGGGAGGCGAGCGTACGGGCGCGTTCGCCCGGGGCGAGGCGGGGCGGCAGGGGCTCGCGCCAGATCGCGCCGAGGATTTCCTTGTACTGGTACGGGGCCTCGGGGAGGTGGTCGTAGAGCGGGTGTTCCACGGTGACGGAGGCGACCTCGCCGAGCAGGACGACCCGGCAGGTGTCGCGCAGGAAGGGATCGGCCTCGCACAGGCCCTGGACCCAGGCGGTGACGGCGGGGGCGGCGAGGGTCCGCTCGGTGGGCAGGCCGCGCCAGACCAGGGTGTTGAGGATGGAGAGCGGCAGCTTGACCGTGTGCCGGTCGGGACGGGACACGTTGGCGAAGGTGCGGACGGACTGCTGGGCGAGGCGGGCGTCGCCGTCGGTGTGCAGCGCCACGATGTCCCCGTCGGCTATGGCGGGGGCGAAGAGCGGAACGATCCATTCGTCCCACTGCCAGGGGTGTACGGGGAGGTAGAGGTAGCTCTCCGGGTCGAGCCCCCGGGTCCGCAGCTCGGCGGCGAACGCGGCGCGGACGGAGGGGTCGAGCTCTCCGGCGTACAGGTGCTCGGGGGTGGTGAGACGGCCCACGCCCCGGTACTGCGCGATCCGGGTGCTCACGGCGATCCACGGCAGCCGGAGGGGGGTGCGGGTCTCGGGGGTGAAGCGTGCCGCGTCGGCGGCGGAGAACCCCAGCCGCCCCTTGCTCGCCACCAGCCAGGGGTGGCCGGTCTGGTGGCCCTCCAGCTCGGCGTAGCCGACGTCCGCGAGCTGGGCCGCGGTGAGGGCGGTGTGGTCGAGCCGGGCGTCGGCGGTGAGGGTGAGGGTCAGTTCGCGGATGAGGTGGCCGAGGGTGGCGCCGTCGAGGCCGAGCAGGGAGCGGGCACGGGTGAGGAACCGGAGCGGGTCGCGGAACGGCCGGAGCGTCCCCTCCGACGGGCCGTCGGCGGGCGCCCGGTGTGAGGAGGCGCCGTTGGAAGGGGGGTTCGCGGGCGGATGGGCCGTCGCGATGGAGTCGGGGTCGACGCGCCAGCTCCCGTACACGCCCCGGCGGGCCGTGAAGCGCAGCTCCGTACCGTCGTCGAGGGTGAGGGCGTGGAGGCGGCCGTCGCCGGGCCGTCGTTCGGGCTCGATGATCTCCTCGTACGCGAATTCACCGAGCATCTTGGCGAGCAGCCGCGCCGCGGCCCGGTCCCAGACCTGCCGGTTCAGCTCCGGGGGGCTGAGCAGCGGGCGGGGATCGGTTGTGTCATGGCTCGCGGGATATGTCGGCACGGGGACTCCTCCGGGTGGGACCGATGGGGTTCGAGCGGTGTGGACGGTGCGATGCGGTGTTCACAGGTGATCACGGTACGTTCGGTCGCGGATCATCAGGGCGGCACGTTTGTCGGGGAGGTCCACCTCGGCGGAGAACCGGAATCCGGCGCTCAGGAAGGCTGCCACGGACGGGGTGTTCCGAAGGTCCGGCTCGGCGACGACCCGCCCGCTCCGTGGAAGGTGGTCGAGGGCGAGGTCGGCCACGGCCCGGAGCAGGGTGGTGCCCAGGCCCTTCCCCCGGTGGTTCACGCCCCCGATGAGGAGGTGCAGGCCGGTGTCGTGGAGGCGGGCGGGGTAGTGGCGGGCCAGCGGGTCCAGATCGGCGCGGTAGACCTCCCAGTAACTCATGGGTGTTCCGTCGAGCACGCCGAGGCAGGGGATGGAGCGGCCGTCCCCCTCGAGCTGGGCCCTGATGTGGTCGGCGGTGACGGAGTCGGGCCCGGCCAGCTCCCAGAAGGCGGCCACGGCGGGGTCGTTCATCCAGCGGCTGATCAGGGCGAGATCGCGCTCCAGGACTACCGGGACCAGGTGGAACACCCCGGCCCCGGTGGTCGCTCCGGGCCAGGTGGCCGGGTCGGTGAGCAGCTCGCCGGAGGATGCGCTTCCGGTGGCCGCCGACCGCCGCCGGTCCCCGCCGGTCAGGGCGAGCAAATCCTCGGTGAGTTTCAGATCGAGGGTGTCTTCGGTGCCTGCGCCGTGCCCTGCGCCTGTGCCGGGGGGTCCGGGGCGCGGCTGCGGGTGCGGGTGGGCCCCTTCCGGAGGCGCCGTGGGGGATTCCGCGGGCGCGTCGGCGGGAGGCACAGGGGCACTCTCCTCTCTCGGGAGCGGGCGGCCGACGCGGTCGCGGCCGTCCCCTCAGGTGTGCAGGGGGTTGGCGATGGAGACGTAGACGGACTGGGTGTCGACCGGGCCGACCAGTTCGTCGAGTCCGTGCAGCCTGGTGAGCAGGTTGGCCTTGCAGCGCAGGTGGCCGTTGTCCAGAAGATACGCGGGCAGGGGCGAGCCCAGGTCCGCCGCCTCGGTGAGGAACCGGCGCAGTACGGTGAGGAGTTCCCGCTCGTCCGCGAGCCGCTGGGCGCCGAACGCGCCGATGAGGCCGAGGATGTTGTTGATGCCCAGGTAGTAGGCGAACCGCTCGTCGGTGACCGGGTCGGAGACGAAGGTGTCGCTGACGGCGCCGATGCCCGGAAGGCGCCGTTCCAGCTCCTCGCGGCGGGAGTCGCGGAAGTAGTAGCCCTGGTTGTCCCGGTAGCGGCCGCCGACCGGCCAGCCGTCCGGGTCCAGCAGGACCAGGGTGTTCTGCTGGTGGGCTTCCAGGGCGACCCCGGCGTGGGCGTCCAGCCAGAGGACGGGGCGTACGACCTTGTCCAGATAGCGGCGGAACCACTCGGCGCAGATGTCGCCGACGGGCCGTCCGCTCCGGGCGGCGAGGGCGGTGACGGCCTCGGCCAGCCGGGAGCGCATCTCCGGCCGGCCGGGGCGGGGTCGCTGGGCGGTGAGCCCGGCGATGCAGACGGCGTCGTCGCCGGGGCCGAAGGGGTTCTGCCGGAGCATCACGTCGAGGCCGGTGACGGGGGCGCCCTCGGGGTCGTCGACGGCGAGCCAGGCGGGGTCGCGGACGATGTCGAAGCCGGGGTGGACCCGCTGCCAGCTGTCGGCCAGGCCGGTGGTCAGGAGGCGGTGGACCTCGACACCCCGGTGCAACTCCTTGCGGAGGTTCTCCCGGCGGGAGTTGGTGATGCGGACGCCGAGGGAGAGCTTGAGCATGACGCGGGCGCCGGGGCGGTGGACGGTGCGGATGGACGAGGTCGGGTGCCAGCACTCGCCGTACGGGCCGAGGTCGTGCAGCAGGCCGGACTCCTGGAGGGCGGCGACCTGCGGGCGGCTCAGCAGGTCGGCGGCCTGCCAGGGGTGGAGTGGTAGGGCGGTGGTACCGGGCGGCAGGCGCAGCCCCTCGCGGTGCGGGGCGAGCAGCTCCTCGGCGGAGGCCGGCCCGCCTTCGGACCAGGCGGAGTCGGTGACGGTGAGGGAGCGGTCGACGGCGAACCAGTGGAGCGGGAAGGAGCCGTGCAGCTCGGGCGAGTAGCGCCGCGCCTCCGCTTCGGAGAGCCCTTCGCGACTCTTGGGGGTGGGGTGGAGGGGGTGTCCGAGGAGGAGGGACTGCTCGGCGGTGAGGAAGAGGTCGGCGTCGGCCGGTTCGGCGGGGTGGCGGCGGCGCTGTTCGACGAACCCGGCGGTGTGGCGTACGGAGTCGGCGACGCGGGCGACCAGGTCGGCGGAGCCGTCGCGGCCGGCCTCGCGGCCGGCCTCGCGGCCGATGAGGACGGCGACGGTGACGGCATCGGCGGGCGAGGCCTTCTCGGGGGCGCTCTCCAGGGCCGGGGGGCCGAAGCGGTGCGCCCCGGTGGCGGACCAGTAGACGACGGGGACGAGCAGGGCGGTGCCGGTGGCGGGGAAGGCGACGCGCAGGGTGTCGCCCTCGGGGCGGGACAGGCCGTTCTCGCGGATCCAGCACCGCAGCAGGCTCTCGGTGCCGGCGGCGTCGGCGGCCCGCAGCGGGTCGGGGTGGTCCAGGGGGTCTTCGCCGTGAGGGAGTTCACCGCCCGGGAACACAGGGGCGGCCAAGTCACCCTCGTACGGCGCTTTCTGACGGGGTACGGCCGTCGTCGCCTCGACCGTGCCGGGGGCGGCCGGTCCGTCCTGTCCTCGGTGCTGGGGGGTGCCGGGGCCGTCGGCCTCGGGCGCGGAGGTGGGGTTCACGGCGGTCTTCCTTGTGGTTCGAGGGGGGATCAGGAGGTCAGCGCGGCGGCCCGGCGGTGCGGCGAACGCTCCGCGGCCGCCAGCGCGTCGGCCAGCCGGTCGACGACGGCGCTCGCCTGCTCGTCGGTGAGAGTGAGCGGGGGCAGCAGGCGGACCACGGCGCTGTGCCGGCCGCCGAGTTCGACGATGAGGCCGCGGTCCAGGCACTCCTGCTGGACGGCGCGGGCGAGGGACGGGTCCGGCGGCGGGGCCGGGGAGGGGTCGTCGGCCCCGGCCCGCGGGGGCGCGGCTTCGGGGTCCACCAGCTCCAGGCCGATCATCAGTCCGCGCCCCCGTACGTCGCCGATCCCCGGGTGGTCGACCCGCAACGTCCGCAGGCTGTCGAGCATCCGGGCCCCCAAGGCCGCCGCCCGGTCCGCCAGCCCGTTCTCCCGGACGTACGCGAGGGTGGCCGCGCCCGCCGCCATGGCGAGCTGGTTGCCACGAAACGTACCCGCGTGGGCCCCCGGCTGCCAGAGGTCCAGCTCAGAGCGGTAGACGATGACCGCGAGCGGGAGGGAGCCGCCGATCGCCTTGGAGAGGACCATGACGTCCGGGACGATCCCGCTGTGCTCGACGGCCCAGAAGGCGCCGGTCCGGCCGACGCCGGTCTGCACCTCGTCGGCGATGAGCGGGATGGACCGGGCACGGGTGATCTCGCGCATCCTGCGGAGCCAGGCGTCCGGGGCGGGGTTGACGCCGCCCTCGCCCTGGACCGGCTCCACGATCATCCCCGCCGGGGCCGGGACGCCGCCCTTCTCGTCGTCGAGCAGGTACTCCGTCCACCGGGCGGCGAGGGCGGCACCGCGCTCGCCGCCGACGCCGAACGGGCAGCGGTAGTCCTGCGGGAAGGGCAGCCGGGTCACCCTCACGTCCCCGGCGCCGCCCGACGCCTCCAGGGCCCCGGCCGTCATGCCGTGGTAGGCGCCGGTGAAGGTCAGCAAGCCCTCGCGGCCGGACGCGGCGCGGACCAGCTTGAACGCGGCCTCGACCGCGTCCGTGCCGGCGGGGCCGCAGAACTGGATGCGGGCGTTCTCCGCGAACTCGCGCGGCAGGGTGGCGAACAGCTCGGTGGTGAACGCGTCCTTGACCGGGGTGGCGAGGTCGAGCACATGGAGGGGGGCGCCGGAGTCGATGACCTTGCGGATGGCTTCGAGCACGACCGGGTGGTTGTGGCCGAGCGCCAGGGTGCCCGCGCCCGAGAGGCAGTCCAGATAGCGCCGCCCGTCCGCGCCCTCGATGGTGAGCCCGCGTGCCCGGACCGGGACGATCGGCAGGGACCGCGCGTAGGTGCGGGCGGCCGACTCGCGCAGCGACTGGCGGCGGAGGATGCCCTCGTGCACGGGGGGCGCGGAAGGCGGGGCCACCGGAGCGGGTTCGGTCACGGACACGACTCTTGATCCTCCTGCGGTAACAGTTGCGTCGCACGTCGGTACGGATGCACGCGGACGGAGTGCGGGGGTGAACGCTGTCCTGGTGTCCCCCGTACGTACCAACGACGCCGACCGCAAGGGATCACGGGTACACCCCCGCGTCCTTGCGGGAACGGAACCGCGGACCTGCCGCGTGTCGTCCCCGTCGGCACCGGCATAGTGGGGGCCGCACCAGGGCCGGAAACAGCTGCTCCACGGCCCCGGATTGTCCGAAATGCAGCACGGAGTACCGAGTGACGAAGTCCCAGGGGGATCACGAGATGCCAACCGTTCGCCCGACCGACAGCGCGCGCCGCGGCAGGCGCGTGCGCCGGATGCCCTCCGGTGTGCTCGCCGCCACGGCGGTCGCCGCCGTCCTGGCGCTCACCGCCACCGCCTGCGGCCCGGAGGAGGACAACGCGGGCGGCGCCACGCCCAGCGCCTCGACCGACCAGTCGTCCGACGGCAAGGTCACCATCCCGGACGACCTGAAGAACCGGCTCAAGGAGCACGGGATCGACCCGGACAAGTGGCGGGAGGGCGAGTGGAAGAACTGGGACAAGGACAAGTGGCTGCGTGAGGCCAAGGACTTCGTCAACCCGATCATCGAGGGGCTCTGGGACCCGGACCGGATGCGGGAGGCCGAGACGCCCCCGGAGGCCCCGGTCGACAACGACATCTCCGGCGACGACGGGGTGACGGACCCGACACCCGCCCCCGTCCGGGCGGCCGGGGTCGCGACGCCGTACCACGACAGCGCGCCGGAGTCCGGGAAGCTGCTCTTCGACGGCCCCCAGGGCTCGATGGTCTGCTCCGCGACCGTGGTGAAGGACCCGGCCAACCCCGGCAAGTCCAACATGGTGTGGACCGCCGGGCACTGCGTGCACGCGGGCAAGAAGGGCGGCTGGTACCGCAACATCGCCTTCGTCCCGTCGTACAACAACGACGGTCTGTCGCTCGCGGAGCTGGAGACCGCACCCAAGGAGAAGATCGCTCCCTACGGTGTGTGGTGGGGCCGGTGGGCCCAGACCTCCGAGCAGTGGATCACCGAGGGCGCGGCGACCGGCGGGCAGGGTGCCCCGTACGACTTCGCGGTGCTGCACGTGACGCCGGAGAAGGGCTCGACGGGCAAGTCGCTGGAGGAGACGGTCGGTTCGGCGCTGCCGGTCGAGTTCAACGCTCCGGCCGTCGCGCAGATCGCGGACATGACGGCCACCGGCTACCCGGCCGCGCCGCCGTTCGACGGGCAGAAGCTGCTCCAGTGCAAGGACAAGCCCGGCCGGCTGTCGGTCCGCCGGGACGAACCGACGATGTACCGCATCGGCTGCACGATGACCGGTGGTTCCTCCGGCGGCGGCTGGGTCGCTGCCGGGTCGGACGGCAGGCCCGCCCTGGTCTCGAACACCTCGATCGGCCCGGTCTCGGCGGGCTGGCTGGCCGGTCCCCGGCTGGGCAAGGAGGCCGAGGGCGTCTACCGCGCGGTCAGCGAGAAGTACGCCGGCCAGTAGGGCTCTGCCGCCCGGCCGACCACCGCGAACACCGTCCCGCCGCCCGGCGGGACGGTGTTCGGCGTTTCGGCGGGTACACGGAAGGCGACCGGGCACCGCGTTCCGTGCGGCCATGACGGAGAGGCAGGGTGATGACCGATTCCACGATGAGGGCGGTGGGCTGGGCGCGGTCCTTCCCCATGTCCCAAGGGGTACGGGCGGGACGGCACTGGGCGCGCGAGCACCTCGCGTCCCTGGAATGGGCCGAGGGCGCGCCCGACACGGTGGACTCGGTGCTCATCGCCGTCTCCGAGCTGATCACCAACGCGCACCGGCACGCCCACAGCGACGCCCAGCTCGTGCTGACCTGGGACAGCGTGTGCCTGCACGTCAGCGTGCACGACTCCAGTCCGCAGCCGCCCGCGCCGCGTGAGGCGGACGCCGGGGCGCTCGGCGGCCGGGGCATGGCCATCGTCGACGCGCTGGCCGACAGCTGGCACCACCATCCGCAGCGGGACGGCAAGACCGTGACCGCGTGCTTCGTGCCGCCGGGGTACGGGGACGCGGCGGGCGGTTCCGGTACGGCGGAGCGGGTGTGAACCGCGACGGCGGTACGGCGGGGCGGGCTGAACGACGGCCGTACGGCGGCACGACGGCAGGGGCGGGACCGGTGCCGGAACGGGCTGGAACGGGACGGCACCGGAGCGGGCGTGAACGCGAGGACGCCCGGCCGGGGTCTACCGGTCGGGCGTCCTCGTCACGGCCCGGGCCGCCGTACGGCGGTCAGTGCGGGTCAGTCAGTGCGCGGGCGTTCAGTGCGCGGCGGGGACGAACGTCCCCAGCTCCGCGGCCAGTTCCTCATGGACCTGGGCCTTGAGCAGGGTGCCTTCGGGGGTGTGCTCCTCGGAGAGGACCTCACCCTCGGCGTGCACCCGGGAGACCAGAGCCCCCTGGATGTACGGCACGAGCACCTCGATCTCGACGGACGGGCGCGGCAGCTCGGCGTCGATGAGCGCGAGCAGCTCGTCGACGCCCTCGCCGGTCCGGGCCGAGACCGCGATCGCGTACTTCTCGTTGCGCAGCAGCCGCTGGAGGACCAGTGGGTCCGCCGCGTCCGCCTTGTTGATCACGACGATCTCGCGCACGTCGACCGCGCCGACGTCCCGGATCACCTCGCGGACCGCGGCGAGCTGCTCCTCCGGCACCGGATGCGAGCCGTCCACCACGTGCAGGATGAGATCGGACTCCCCGACCTCCTCCATGGTGGAGCGGAACGCCTCGACCAGGTGGTGCGGCAGATGCCGGACGAACCCCACGGTGTCGGCCAGGGTGTAGATCCGGCCGCTCGGGGTCTCGGCCCGGCGCACGGTGGGGTCCAGGGTGGCGAACAGGGCGTTCTCCACCAGGACACCGGCGCCGGTGAGGCGGTTGAGCAGCGAGGACTTGCCCGCGTTGGTGTATCCGGCGATGGCGACGGAGGGCACCTTGTTGCGCTTGCGCTCCTGCCGCTTGATCTCGCGGCCGGTCTTCATCTCCGCGATCTCCCGGCGCATCTTCGCCATCTTCTCGCGGATCCGCCGCCGGTCCGTCTCGATCTTGGTCTCACCGGGACCACGGGTGGCCATGCCGCCACCGCCGCTGGAACCGCCGCCGCCCATCTGACGGGAGAGCGACTGACCCCAGCCGCGCAGCCGCGGCAGCATGTACTGCATCTGGGCCAGCGAGACCTGCGCCTTGCCCTCCCGGGACTTGGCGTGCTGGGCGAAGATGTCGAGGATGAGGGCGGTGCGGTCGACCACCTTCACCTTGACGACGTCCTCCAGATGAATCAGCTGGCCGGGGCTCAGCTCACCGTCGCAGACGACGGTGTCGGCGCCGGATTCGAGGACGATGTCCCGCAGCTCCAGCGCCTTGCCGGAACCGATGTAGGTCGCCGGGTCGGGCTTGTCACGCCGCTGGTACACCGCGTCCAGCACCTGGGCGCCGGCCGTCTCGGCGAGGGCGGCCAGCTCCGCGAGGGAGATTTCCGCGTCCCGCACGGTCCCCGAGGTCCAGACACCGACCAGCACGACGCGCTCCAGGCGCAGCTGCCGGTACTCGACCTCGGTGACGTCCTCGAGCTCCGTGGAGAGACCGGCGACGCGCCGCAGGGCGGCACGCTCGGAGCGGTCCAGCTGATCGCCGTCGCGCGCTCCGTCGATCTCCTGGCTCCAGGCGACGTCCTCTTCCATCAGGGCGTCGGCCCGGAGGCTCTCGGTGAGGCTCCCGGGGGTGTTCTCCGTGGCGCTCCGCGCGTCCTGCGCGTCCTGGGGAAGGGAAGAAGAGGAGGTCATTGGATCCTTACGTCGATAGAAGTCTTTACGTCAGTCACAACGCGTGATCTTTGCGGATGATTCCCGATCACCACCGCCGGGCGAGCCCGTGCGGTCCGCCGTACCGACCCGTCGATAGTGGCACGGCCCCATGGGGCCCGTCACGGGGGTTTCCCCCACGGTCACGACCGGGGGTTCGCCCTCGTGCTCACGGGGTGGCAGCGGTCCGGGCCGCCCGCCAGTCGGGGTGGCCGGGCATCGGCGGGGTCTTCTCCCCGTACAGCCACCCCTCGAAGAAGGCCGTCAGGTCCCGTCCGGCGATGCCGGAGGCCAGCCGGGTGAAGTCCTCGGTGGTCGCCGTGGAGTCCCGGTGGACGCGGACCCAGGCGCGCTGGAGCCGGTCGAAGGCCGCCTCTCCGATCTCCTGGCGCAGGGCGTAGAGGACCAGGGCGCTGCCGTCGTAGACGACCGGGCGGAAGAGGCTCAGCTTCTCCCCCTCGGCCGGACTGTCCGGGCGCGCCGGCGGGCCGCCGTCCGCCCGCCAGCCGTCGGAGAGCCGGTACGCCTCCCGCATCCGCCGCTCCAGGGTCACGCCCCCGCTCTCCTCGGCGTGCAGGGCCTCGTACCAGGTGGCGTGCCCCTCGTTGAGCCAGAGGTCGGACCAGGTGGCGGGCGAGACGCTGTTGCCGAACCACTGGTGGGCCAGCTCGTGGATCATCACGGAGTCGACGTACCACTCGGGGTAGGCGGGCTCCGTGAAGAACGACTTGCCGAAGAGCGAGAGCGTCTGGGTCTCCAGGGCGAAGCCGATGCGGCTGTCCGCGACGAGGACGCCGTACGCCTCGAAGGGATAGCGGCCGACCCGCCGCTCCATCCACTCCAGCTGGGCCGGGGTCTTCTCCAGCCAGGGCTCCATCTTCTCGCGGTCGGCGGCCGGGACGACGTCGCGCAGCGGCAGTCCGTGCGGGCCGGTGTGGTGGTGGACGTGGGAGCGGCCGATGGACACCTGGGCCAGCTCGGTGGCCATGGGGTGCTCGGTGCGGTACGTCCAGGTGGTGGTCGTGCCGTTGCGGGTGTGGCCCGCGGGCAGCCCGTTGGCGACGGCCGTGAGGTCCTTGGGGGCGGTGATACGGAAGGTGAAGTGCGCCTTGTCCGACGGGTGGTCGTTGCCGGGGAAGACCCGGTGGGCGGCGTCGGCCTGGTTGGCCATGGCGAGGCCGTCGGCGGTACGGATCCAGCCGCCGTTGCCCGCGGTGCCGGCCGGGTCGCTGGTGTGCCGGACGGTGATGTTGAGCGGGACGCCTGCGGGGAGGCGGCGGGGGGCCTGGACGACCAGGTCCTCGTTCTTGCTCCCGAAGTCGGCGGCCCGCCCGTTGACCTCGACGCCCTGGACGGTGCCCCGCGCGAAGTCGAGGTTGATCCGGTCCAGCGGTGCGGTGGTGCGGGCCGCGATCTTGGTGACGGCGTCCAGGGGCTTGGTGTTGCTGCCGTGGTACGTGAAGGCGATGTCGTACGCGAGGACGTCGTACCCGGGGTTGCCCAGCTCGGGGAAGAGCCGGTCGCCGATGCCCAGCGGCTCGGGGTCGGGCAGGGCGGCAGCGGCGACGAGGGTGAACGACGCGGTGGCCAGGAGGGCGGCGCGCAGACGGCGGGAGAGGTGCGGCATGGACTACCGCTATCAGCGCCGGGCGCACTCCCGGCGACGCCGCGCGCCGCACCACCCGAACGGGGCGGACACCGAGCCGCTCCGGTGACGGGTCGACCGGTGACGGTGCGCTGGTGGCCGGTCGGCCGGTGACCCGGGCACCTGGGGGGGCACCGGCCGGTGGCCGGACGGGTGGGTCAGCCCGTGGCGGCCGGGTGCTGGGCGCGGCTGACGTCGTAGACCCCGGCGACCTCGCGCATGGCCCGCATGAGCGCGGGCAGCCCCGCGGCGTCGGGGAGCTGGAGGGTGTAGGTGTGCCGGACCCGCTGCTCGCTGGGCGGTTCGACGGTGGCGGAGACGATGGCCGCGTCGGCCGTGGCGATCGCCTCGGTGAGGTCGGCCAGCAGCCGGGGCCGCCCGAAGGACTCCGCTACGAGGGTCACCCGGCAGCCCGCGGTGTCGCTCCCGCCGTCCTCGTCGCGCCAGCGGGCCGCGACGGGGGCGCGCCCGATCTCGCGCATCCGGGCGACGGCGGGGCACTCCCGGCGGTGCACGGTGACGGCGCCGCCCCGGACCACGATGCCGACCACCGCGTCCGGGGGCACCGGCGTGCAGCAGCCGGCCAGGCGGGTGGGGCTGTCGGGGCCGTCGACGACGACGCCCGCGGCGCCCGCCCGGGACCGGGTGCCGGCGGACGCGGCGGGCTGCGGACCGCCCGCCGCCGGTTCCGTACGGTCCTCGGCGCCGCCCGCCCGCCCGGCCCCGGGAGCCGGACCGTCGGAGTCCGCTCCTTCGGGGCAGGAGGGGTCGAAGACCCCGCCCTCCGGCCCCACTGCCTCCGGGTGCGCGGTGAGCCAGCCGCTGATCGCGATCCGGGCGGCGGGGGTGCGGGCGTGGTCGAGCCACTCGGGGGACGGCCCGGATGCGGTGTCCTGGGCGAGCAGGAGCTGCACGGTGTCGCCGTCGCTGAGGACGGTGCTCAGGGTGGCCAGACGGCCGTTGACCCGGGCTCCGATGCAGGCGTGCGCCCGCTCCCCGTGCTGGGCGTAGGCGGCGTCGACGCAGCTGGCCCCGGCGGGCAGGCCGAGGGTGCGGCCGTCGGTGCGGAAGACGGTGATCTCGCGGTCCTGGGCGAGGTCGGCGCGGAGCGTGGTCCAGAAGGTGTCCGGGTCGGTGGCGGACTCCTGCCAGTCCAGCAGCCGGGAGAGCCAGCCGGGCCGGGTCGGGTCGGCGCGCTCGTCGGACGGCTCGGCCTGCGGGGCGGCGGGTCCCTGGGCGTACGGGTTGCCCAGGGCGACGACGCCCGCCTCCGCGACCTTGTGCATCCGGTGCGTGCGGATGAGGACTTCGGCCACCGCGCCCCCAGGGCCGACGACGGCGGTGTGCAGCGACTGGTACAGGTTGAACTTGGGGGCGGCGATGAAATCTTTGAACTCGGAGACCACCGGAGTGAAGCAGGTGTGCAGCTCACCGAGGACCGCGTAGCAGTCGGCGTCCTCCGCGACCAGGACGAGCAGTCGCCCGAAGTCGGTGGGGCGCAGCTCGCCGCGCTTGCGGCGGACCCGGTGTACGGAGACGAAGTGGCGCGGCCTGATCAGGACTTCGGCGCTGATGCCCGCTTCCCGCAGGGTCGTGCGGACGTTGTCGGCGATGGCGGACAGAGGGTCCTCGCCACCCGTGGCACCGGCGATGAGAGCGCGGGTCTCCTCGTGCCCCTCGGGGTCCAGGATGGCGAAGACCAGGTCCTCCAGCTCGGTCTTGAGCGCCTGGACACCGAGGCGTTCGGCCAGCGGGATGAGGACGTCCCGGGTGACCTTGGCGATCCGGGCCTGCTTCTCGGGGCGCATCACGGTGAGGGTGCGCATGTTGTGCAGCCGGTCGGCCAGTTTGATCGACATGACCCGGACGTCGTTGCCGGTGGCGACGAGCATCTTGCGGAAGGTCTCGGGCTCGGCGGCGGCGCCGTAGTCGACCTTCTCCAGTTTGGTCACGCCGTCGACGAGGTAGCGGACCTCCTCGCCGAACTGCTCCCCCACCTGATCGAGCGTCACCTCGGTGTCCTCGACGGTGTCGTGGAGGAGGGAGGCGGTCAGGGTGGTGGTCTCGGCGCCCAGCTCCGCGAGGATCAGGGTGACGGCCAGCGGGTGCGTGATGTACGGCTCGCCGCTCTTGCGCATCTGGCCCCGGTGCGAGGACTCCGCGAGGACGTAGGCGCGGTGCAGGATGGCCAGGTCGGCGTCGGGGTGGTGGGCCCGGTGCGCGTCGGCGACATGGCTGATGGCCGCGGGCAGCCGGTCGCGGGGGACCGGGCCGAGCAGCGCCACCCGGCCCAGTCTGCGCAGATCGATCCGGGGCCGGCTCCGCCTGCGGGGCACAGCGGCGGGGTCGGCGGCCTCTGCACTCATGGGGGTACCTCCGGCAGCATCGACCGGCGGTGGGGAGGGCGGATGCCGCTCCGGGCCGGTGCTTGATGCTATCGACCCCACCACGAGGCGCAGTCCCGCTCTCGCCCAGCGTGAAACGGATCACCCATTCGAGCGAAGCCCGGACCGATCACCGTTTCGAGCCGGAGGTTCCGGGGCGTGCCGGCCGGTCAGCCGGTGGCCGTTTCCAGCCAGGCCGGGTCGAGGGTGCCCTCGGCGACGATCACGGCGGCGCCGGTCATGTCGACCGAACCGTCCGGATGCTCGGTGATGGTCAGGGTGCCGCCGGGGAGGTCCACCCGGTACGTCGCGGGGAGGCCGGTCACCGCGGGGTCCGTGCCGTCCCGGCGGGCGGCGGCGACGGCCACGGCGCAGGCGCCGGTGCCGCAGGAGCGGGTCTCGCCGGAGCCGCGCTCGTGGACGCGCATGGCGACGTGGCGCGGGCCCCGGTCGACGACGAACTCGACGTTGACGCCGTCCGGGTAGACCGCGGCGGGGCTGACCGGGGGCGCGGAGAGCAGGTCGCCCGCGTGGGCCAGGTCGTCGACGAAGGCGACCGCGTGCGGGTTGCCCATGTTGACGTTGCGGGAGGGCCAGCTGCGCTCCCCGACGGCGACCGCGGCGCTCTCCTCGGGAAGCAGGGCGCGCCCCATGGAGACGGTGATGTCGCCGTCCTTGGCGATGTGCACCTGCTTGACGCCGCCCCGGGTGGCGACGGCCAGGCCGCCCTGCTCGACGAGGCCCTCGCGCTGGAGGTAGCGGGCGAAGACGCGCACGCCGTTGCCGCACATCTCTGCGATGGAGCCGTCCGCGTTGCGGTAGTCCATGAACCACTCGGCCTCGGCGGCCATGTCCCGGGCCTCGGGGTGGGCGGCGGAGCGGACCACGTGCAGCACCCCGTCGGCGCCGATACCGGCCCGGCGGTCGCAGATCCGCGCGACGACGGGAGCGGGCAGCGCGAGGGCGTTGTCCGGGTCGGGGACGATCACGAAGTCGTTCTCGGTGCCGTGACCCTTGAGGAAGCTGATCCGCGAAGTGCTCGAAGTGCTCACAGGGCAACTGTACGAGCCGCCACCGACACTCCGCGAGGCCGGACCCGCCGGGAGGCTCCAGGGCGTGTCCCCTGAGGACGCCCCGGGCGGCCTCCAGGGCCCCTGAGGCCCCGGTACGGGCGGCCGAGTGAGCGCCCCGGAAGGCGCCCCGAGGACCGTCAGCGCAGTCGGGCCACGCGCCAGACCGCGAGGGCGACCAGTCCGGCGCCCACCGCCACGTACAACGCGATCACCCGCCAGTCGGGGCGGTCGCCGGAGCCCCGGGCGGGCAGGCCGGGCCAGGTGTGGCCGACGCGGCGGGCCGCCATCATGCCCCAGCCGGCCGCGCAGCAGCTGATCAGCAGCCCCAGCATGGCGACCACGGCACCGCCGTCCCCGAACTCGAAGGCGAGCGGGAAGGCGAACATCAGGGAGCCGACGGCGGCCAGCGTGACGATGGGCGCGAGCTGCCAGATCCGCAGCCTGCGGGCGGGCCGCAGCTCGACCTCGACCTCGGGGGCCACGTCCTGCCCGTCCGGACCGTCGGGCCCGTCAGGGCTCAGCCGCCCCGCGATCTGCCGCGGCGGCGGTACGTCGTGCTGCTCCGTGTCGCGAGGGCCGGCCTCCATCGCCACGCGCCCTCCCAACTCGGACTGCACTGGTGGATCGATGCTCGATGATGGCACGATCAGGGGTGCCTCATTGACGGCCGGAGCGTCCCGATGCCATCACGTGATCAGGCTGTGACCGCTCGTTCGATCAACGTCAGCGCCCGGTGCGGGAGTTCCTCCCGGTCACGGTGTCCGGCGCCGAGCCACCGCACCCGCGGGTCGCGGCGGAACCAGGAGTCCTGCCGGCGCGCGAAGCGCTTGGTGGCGCGCACGGTCTCGGCCCGCGCCTCCTCCTCGGTGCACTCCCCCGCGAGCGCGGCCAGGATCTGCTGGTAGCCCAGGGCCCGTGAGGCGGTGAGCCCCTCGCGCAGTCCGGCCGCCTCCAGGGCGCGCACCTCGTCGACGAGGCCCGCCTCCCACATCCGGTCGACGCGCAGGGCGATGCGCTCGTCCAGCTCGGGGCGCTCCACGTCGACGCCGATCTGGACGGCCTCGTAGACGGGCTTCTCGCCGGGGAGGTTGGCGGTGAAGGGCTTGCCGGTGATCTCGACGACCTCCAGGGCGCGGACGATCCTGCGGCCGTTGCCGGCCAGGATGGAGCGCGCGGCGTCGGGGTCGACCGCGGCGAGCCGCTGGTGGAGGAAGCCGGAGCCGCGCTCGGCCAGCTCCTGTTCGAGGCGGGCGCGCACCTCGGGGTCCGTACCGGGGAACTCCAGGGCGTCGATGGCGCCCTTCACGTACAGCCCGGAGCCGCCGACCAGGATCGGCGTACGGCCTTCGGCGAGCAGCCGGTCGATCTCCAGCCGGGCCAGGCGCTGGTACTCGGCGACGCTGGCGGCCTCGGTGATCTCCCAGACGTCCAGCAGATGGTGCGGAACGCCCGCGCGCTCGGCGGGCGTCATCTTCGCCGTACCGATGTCCATCCCGCGGTAGAGCTGCATGGAGTCGGCGTTGATCACCTCACCGCCGAGTTCCCGGGCGAGGAAGACCCCCAGATCGGATTTTCCGGCCGCGGTGGGGCCGACGACGGTGATGACACGGGGGGCTGAAGCGGGACGGTTCACCGGAACAGTCTCCCAAACCCCCCGGGCCCTCCCGCACGTCCCCGGGCCCGGGAGCCGTCAGGGAAACGCTGGCGGCCGAGTGAAGTCGGCAGGAAAGGGCAGGTGACGGACAATGGGGGGCGGGAGAACGCTCCCGCAGACCGTCCTCACTGCACGGAAGGTGACCCCATGGGGCTCCTGGACAACCTCAAGGCCAAGCTGGCACCGGCCAAGGAAAAGGTCGGCGACCTCGCGCAGCAGCACGGGGACAAGATCGGGCAGGGCCTCGACAAGGCCGCGCGCACGGTCGACGAGAAGACCAAGGGCAAGTACAGCGACAAGATCGACTCGGGTACGCGCAAGGCCAAGGAGGCCGTGGACAAACTGGGCAACAAGGACGGCGGCACCCCCGGCGGCACCCCTGGCGCCACCCCGCCCCCGACGCCGCCCGCCTCCTGACCCGGTCGGCGGGTACGACATGCCCGATGGCGGCACCGGAGCCTTCCGGTGCCGCCATCGGTTGCGTTCAGGACCAGGCGGCGACGGTGTAGCCGACTCCGTAGGGCGCGTCCTCGTACAGCAGCCGCCCGCCGAGACCCGCACCCTGTGCGGCACCGCCGAGGAACTGCCAGGGGGCTCGGCCGGCCGCCTTGAGTTCGTACGCGAGTGTCTCGTCCAGGGCGTCGAGTGCGGCGAGGTCCGCCGCGCCCAGCGCCTGGGTGACCCGGGCGTCGAAGGCCTCGGCCCGCTCGTCCAGATAGCCGGGCGCCTTCACCGTGCGGCAGGCACTGCCGTCGCCCATCACGAGGAGCGCGACACGGTCGGCGCGGGCGGCCAGCTCCTGCCCGGCCCGGGCGCACTTGTCGGCGGGGGCGCGCCCGTCCACCGCGAGCGCCTCGACCGGCGCGCCCGTCCAGCGGGCCCGCTCCAGCAGCCAGGCGCCGACCGCGAGGGAGTCCGGCAGCCGCGGCCCCGGTGCGGCCGGGTCCGGCGCGCCCAGGGTCACGTCGAGAGCGACGCCGAAACCGCGGAAGGAGCCGTACGCGCCTGCCGGGTACGCCCCGGCGGTCCGGTCGTCCCCCGGCCCCACGACCACGAGCAGGTCGGGGCGGGAGGCGGCGAGCACCCCCACGGCGTCGAGGCACGCGGCCCGCGCGGGGTCGAGTTCGGGCGCGGCCCCGGCGGCGACCTCGGGCACCAGGAGCGGCGGACAGGGACACACGGCGGCGGCGACAAGCATGCCGGTCAGCGTACTGGGCGGGGGAGACAGCTCTCCGCGCCGCCGTACAGCGCTCCCGGCCCGCCCTTCCTGACCGGCCCGACGGTTCGCCGGCCCGGCACGGCCCCCCGCCGCCCGCGTACGGTCAGCCGATCCCGCAGGCCGGGGCCGAGGCCGCCGGGAGCGGGGCCGGGGCACCGATGGTGGGGAGGCCGAGCATCACCCCGGCCGGCTTGGCGGCGGCGGCCGTGGTGCGCTTCTCCCAGGCGTCGCCCGCACGCGTGGACCGTACGGCGAGCGGGGTGCCCTCCGCGAGGAGGTGGTGCGGGGCTGCGTAGGTGACCTCGACGGTCACCACGTCACCGGGGCGCACGGGCTGCTCGGGCTGGGTGAAGTGGACCAGGCGGTTGTCGGGGGCACGGCCGGACAGACGCTGGGTGGCGCCGTCCTTGCGCCCCTCGCCCTCCGCGACCATGACGTCCAGGGTGCGGCCGACCTGCTTCTTGTTCTCGTCCCAGGAGATCTGCTCCTGGAGGGCGGCCAGGCGCATGTACCGCTCCTGCACGACCTCCTTGGGGATCTGGCCCTCCATCTCGGCGGCCGGGGTCCCGGGGCGCTTGGAGTACTGGAAGGTGAACGCGTTGGCGAACCGGGCCTCGCGGACCGCGTGCATCGTCTGCTCGAAGTCCTCCTCGGTCTCGCCGGGGAAGCCGACGATGATGTCGGTGGAGATGGCGGCGTCCGGCATGGCGGCGCGCACCTTCTCGATGATGCCGAGGAAGCGCTCCTGGCGGTAGGAGCGGCGCATCGCCTTGAGGATGCGGTCGGAACCGGACTGCATCGGCATGTGGAGCTGCGGCATCACGTTGGGCGTCTCGGCCATGGCGGCGATGACGTCGTCGGTGAAGTCGCGGGGGTGCGGCGAGGTGAAGCGGACGCGCTCCAGACCCTCGATCCTGCCGCAGGCGCGCAGCAGCTTGGAGAATGCCTCGCGGTCACCGATGTCGGAGCCGTACGCGTTGACGTTCTGGCCGAGCAGGGTGATCTCGGAGACGCCCTCGGCGACCAGGGCCTCGATCTCGGCCAGGATGTCGCCCGTGCGGCGGTCCTTCTCCTTGCCGCGGAGGGCCGGGACGATGCAGAAGGTGCAGGTGTTGTTGCAGCCGACGGAGATGGAGACCCACGCGGCGTAGGCGGACTCGCGGCGGGTGGGGAGCGTGGAGGGGAAGGCTTCCAGCGACTCGGCGATCTCGATCTGCGCCTCCTCCTGGATGCGGGCGCGCTCCAGCAGCACGGGCAGCTTGCCGATGTTGTGCGTGCCGAAGACGACGTCCACCCAGGGGGCGCGCTTGACGATGGTGTCGCGGTCCTTCTGGGCCAGGCAGCCGCCGACGGCGATCTGCATGCCGGGGCGCTTGGTCTTCATGGGGGCGAGGCGGCCGAGGTTGCCGTAGAGCTTGTTGTCGGCGTTCTCCCGTACCGCGCAGGTGTTGAAGACGACGACGTCGGCGTCGCCGTCGGCGCCCTCGGGGGCGCGGACGTAACCGGCGTCCTCCAGGAGACCCGACAGCCGTTCGGAGTCGTGGACGTTCATCTGGCACCCGTAGGTGCGCACCTCGTAGCTCTTCTGGACGTCCACTGCTTCGCTCCGGTTGCCGCTGCTCATGTGACCAGGGTAGGCGGTGGCCGGGTGCGCCCCGGCCCCTGCCCGGCCGGGCCTGGTCACCGGGGCGGTGAGCTGGCAGGATCGCGCGCATGCTCCCTGCTCTGTCCCGATTCGACCGCTGGCGCGCCCTTCGGACGGGCGTCGTCCTCGCGGTCGTGCTCGGGCTGCTCGCGTGGTGGCTCCTCCCGCTGGGTGAGCGGGCGCCGAGCGGCACTCTGACCTTCTCCACGGGGGTGCCGAGCGGGGTCTACCAGCGGTACGGGGAACGGCTGGAAGGCGCCCTTGCCAAGGACATGCCCGAGGTCTCCATAAAGCTCCTCACCAGCGAAGGGTCCCAGCAGAACCTGGCGCGGGTGGCGACGGGGAAGGCGGACTTCACCATCGCCACCGCCGACGCCGTGGCGACCTACGTGCGCGACGGCAGGCCCGGGGCCCATCTGCTGCGGGGCTGTGTGCGGCTCTACGACGACTACGTGCAGCTGGTGGTCCCGCGCGACTCCGACATCGCGAGCGTGGCCGATCTGCGGGGCAGGCGGGTCGGTGTGGGCCAGGAGGGCTCCGGGGTCCGGCTGGTCGCGGACCGGCTGCTGAACGCGGCGGGGGTCCATCCGCAGCGGGACCTGACCGCCGTCTCGGCGGGAATCAACACGATGCCGGACCGGCTGGTCTCCGGGGATCTCGACGCCTTCTTCTGGTCCGGCGGGCTGCCGACGGGGGCTGTGCACGAGCTGTCGCAGCGGTTCGCGATCAAGCTGGTCCCGCTGGAGGAGGAGCTGGTCAAGGAGTTGCAGTCGAACGGCGGCTCCGCCCGCTACTACCGGTCGGCCACGATGCCCGCCGACGCCTACCGCTACGCCCAGCGGGGCATATCGGTGCCCACGGTGGCGGTGGCCAATCTGCTCATCACCACGGAACGTATCGATCCGGCCATGGCCGAGGCCTTCACCCGGACCGTGATCAACAGCCGGGACGGGATCGGCCGCGAGGTGCACGCGGCCCAGCTGGTGGATCTGCGGACGGCGATCTACACCGACCCGCTGACCGTGCACGAAGGGGCCAGGCGCTACTACCGCTCGGTCAAGCCCTGAGGCCACCGCCCGGTGGCTACCGCTCGGCAGGGCCCTGGCGTCCGGCGGTGGACGGCTGCTCGCGCGGCACGGAGAGCGTCACCCGCAGGCCGTGCGGCTCATGGCGCCCGTAGGCGATCGAGCCGCCTCCCGCCGCGAGCAGTACGCGGGAGATGGAGAGGCCGAGGCCGGACCCGCTGACGTTCTGGTGGCGGGCGCTGCGCCAGAAGCGGTCCCCGACGCGCTCCAGCTCCTGGTCGGTGAGGCCGGGCCCCCGGTCGGCGACCACGACGGTCACCGCGGTGGGCCCCGGGGTGACCGTGACCCGGACGTCCTGCCCGGCCGGGGTGAACTTCAGGGCGTTGTCGATGACCGCGTCCAGTGCGCTGGAGAGCGCCACCGGGTCGGCCCAGGCGGTGGCGGCGGGCGCCCCGTCCTGGAAGAGGTGGACGCCCTTCTCGTCCGCCATCGGGCGCCAGGAGGCGACGCGGTCGGCGGTGAGCGGGACGATGTCGGTGAGCTGGAGGTCGGCCTCGGTGTGTTCGGCCAGCGCCAGGCCGAGCAGATCGTCCAGGACCCGGGCCAGCCGCTTGCCCTCGGTCCGTACGGCGGCGATCTCCTCGTTGCCCTCGGGCAGCTCCAGGGCGAGCAGCTCGATGCGCAGCAGGAGCGCGGCGAGCGGGTTGCGCAGCTGGTGGGAGGCGTCGGCGACGAAGGCGCGCTGCTGTTCCAGGACGTCCTCGACGTTGTCGGCCATCTCGTTGAAGGACCGGGCCAGCCGCCGCAGCTCCGGCGGTCCGCCCGCGGCGGCGACCCGTGAGCGCATGCGGCCGACGGCGATGTCGTGGGTGGCCGCGTCCAGGACCCGGACCGGCAGCAGCACCCAGCCGGTGAGCCGGACGGCGGCGCCGACGGCGACCAGCATCGCCAGGGCCTCCCCGACCGCGATCAGCAGCCAGGTCCGCAGGATCCGGGCGCGCATCTCGTCGGTGGGCGAGTCGATGACGACCACGGCGACCACGTCACCGTCGCGCACGACGGGCGAGGCGACGACGACCCGGCCGTCCTGCCAGGGCCACACCTGCGGGGGATCGTGCGAACGGCGGCCGAGCAGCGCCTCGTTGAAGGCGGTGCGCCCCTCCCCCTCGGACGGCAGCATCCAGCCGTCCGGGGCCTTCGCCAGGGCCAGGTCGTTGCGGTAGAAGACGCCGGCCCGGATCCCGTACACGGAGGCGTAGACCTCCAGGTCGGTGGCGAGGGTGAGCCGGCGCTCGTCGTAGGCGGGGACGGTGTCGGTGATGGGCTGGGCGAGAGCGGCGAACCGGGCGGTGTCGTCGATCCGGTCGATCACCAGCCGCTGCTGCTCGGCGGCGGCCACACTCACCGCGAGCGGGAAGCCCAGGGTGACCAGGACGGCCGCCATGAGCGTGATGAGCAGCGGAAGGAGACGGGTGCGCACCGGGGGCGTACCGGCCCGTCACGCGGACGGCGCGACGAGCCGGTAGCCGACCCCCCGCACGGTCTCGATGAGGGAGGGCAGCCGCAGCTTGGACCGGAGCGAGGCCACGTGCACCTCCAGGGTGCGCCCGGTCCCCTCCCAGCTGGTGCGCCAGACCTCGCTGATGATCTGCTCGCGGCGGAAGACCACACCGGGCCGCTGCGCGAGGAGGGCCAGGAGGTCGAACTCCTTGCGGGTGAGCTGGACTTCGGCGCCGTCGACGCTGACGCGCCGGGTGGGCAGCTCGATCGCGACGGATCCCAGCCGCAGGGCGGCGACCGGGGTCGGGGCGGTGTCCTCGGTGCCGGTGGTGCGCCGCGCGACCGCGTGGATACGGGCGAGCAGCTCGCCGGTGTCGTACGGCTTGGTGACGTAGTCGTCGGCGCCGAGGTTGAGCCCGTGGATGCGGGAGCGCACGTCGGCGCGGGCGGTCACCATGATCACCGGGGTCGCGGTGCGCTTGCGGATCTTGCCGCACACCTCGTAACCGTCCTGGTCGGGCAGGCCGAGGTCGAGGAGGACGACCCCGAAGGGCTCCCTCTCGGCAGGCAGCAGCGCGCGCAGCGCCTCCTCGCCGTTGCGGGCGTGCACGACCTGGAAGCCGTGCCGGGCGAGCACGGCGGACAGGGCCGCCGCCACATGGTCGTCGTCCTCGACGAGCAGCAGTCTCATGGCCCTCCTCTCCGTCCCCCGGGCCTCGAGGCTTTCCCGGACTCGTTCACGTGGACCGGCTTCCCCTTCCGCGCGATGGCGTTTCACCGCTTTCGTCGGCGCTTCGCTCGTTTCGCCGCACAGGGCATCCACTCCGATGACGGGCACGCCAGTCAAGGGGTTGCCGGTTGCGGGGAGGTTTCCGTTATGTACCCGGTACGCCCTCGCACCGCTCGCGGCGTCCCCTTCACGCGGAGTGTCCGGTTGCCGCCGGATCGTTATGCTCAATTTCCGCTCAGATGTAATGACGCTGGTCGCACCGCGTCATTAGTGTCCTTGGAACCCGAGGAGGACGGAGCAAGAAGCCGATGAGCGGAGTTTCAGTGACCAAGGCCGCCGAGGATGCCGCGCCCGCGGGCGACGACCTTGTCGTACTGAGCAACGTCAACAAGCACTTCGGCGCGCTGCATGTGCTCCAGGACATCGACCTGGCCATCGCCCGTGGCGAGGTCGTGGTCGTCATCGGGCCCTCCGGGTCCGGGAAGTCCACGCTGTGCCGCACGATCAACCGCTTGGAGACGATCGATTCGGGTGCGATCTCGATCGACGGCAAGCCCCTGCCCCAGGAGGGCAGGGAGCTGGCGCGGCTGCGCGCCGACGTGGGCATGGTCTTCCAGTCGTTCAATCTCTTCGCGCACAAGACGGTGCTGGAGAACGTCGTGCTGGGCCAGACCAAGGTCCGCAAGGCCGACAAGAAGGCCGCGGAGGAGAAGGCCCGGACCCTTCTCGACCGGGTGGGCGTCGGCGTGCAGGCCGACAAGTACCCGGCACAGCTCTCCGGTGGCCAGCAGCAACGCGTCGCGATCGCGCGGGCGTTGGCGATGGACCCGAAGGTCATGCTCTTCGACGAGCCCACGTCGGCTCTCGACCCGGAGATGATCAACGAGGTCCTCGAAGTCATGCAGCAGCTGGCTCGGGACGGGATGACGATGATCGTCGTCACCCACGAGATGGGCTTCGCCCGCTCCGCCGCCAACCGCGTGGTGTTCATGGCGGACGGGAAGATCGTCGAAGAGGCCACGCCCGAGCAGTTCTTCAGCAACCCGCGCAGCGACCGGGCCAAGGACTTCCTGTCGAAGATCCTTCACCACTGACGAACGACGTTCCGACGACTGACGACAACGACCTTTCGGCATAAGGAAAACTCACATGAAGCTCCGCAAGTCGGCCGCCGTCGCGGCCATCGCCGTCCTCGCCCTGACCGCGACCGCGTGTGGCGGCAAGGAGGGCTCCGCCGGTGACAAGCCGGGCGGCACCCAGCCCGGTTCCTCCGAGGCGCCCGAGCTGCCCACGTACGAGGTCGCCAAGGACGTCGCCCTGGACTCGCCGGTCTTCAAGAGGGCGAAGCAGCGCGGCAAGCTGATCATCGGCGCCAAGGCGGATCAGCCCTACCTCGGCTTCGAGGACCAGTCCACCAAGGAGCGCTCCGGCTTCGACATCGAGATCGCCAAGATGATCGCGGCGGACCTCGGCTTCACGGAGAAGCAGATCGAGTGGAAGACCGTCGACTCCGGCGTCCGTGAGACGGCGATCTCCAAGGGCCAGGTCGACTACTTCGTCGGTACGTACACGATCAACGACGAGCGCAAGAAGCAGGTCGGCTTCGCCGGTCCGTACTACAAGGCGGGCGCCGACCTCCTGGTCCGCAAGGACGACGACTCGATCAAGGGCAAGGAGTCGGTGAAGGGCAAGAAGGTCTGCTCGATCGTCGGTTCCACGCCGCTCCAGGAGATCAAGAAGCCCGAGTACGGCGCGAACGTCGTCGAGCTGGCCAAGTACTCCGACTGCGTGCAGCAGGTGCTGACCAAGCAGGTCGACGCCCTCACCACGGACGACTCGATCCTCAAGGGTTACGCGGCCGCCAACCCCGGCAAGCTGAAGGTCGTCGGCCAGCCGTTCACCAGCGAGCCCTACGGCGTCGGCCTGAACAAGGACGACAAGGTCCTGCGCGACGCGATCAACAACTCGCTGGAGAACCACGTCAAGGACGGCACGTACAAGAAGATCTACGAGGCCACGCTGGGCCTGTCCGGCTCGGACTACATCGAGCCGCCGGCGCTTGAGCGCTACTGACGCCGGCCGGCCGTCCCCCGGCCGACGCCCCGTCACCGACGCACCGCGTGTGACGTGAGGCGTCCCGTACGCCGCCGCCCCGGTGGGGCGCGGCGGGCGTACGGGGCGCCCCTTCCCCTGCCCTGATGCCGCTGACCGCCGACGCGGAGACCTCATGAACGTACTGCTCGACAATTTCCCAGAGTTCCGCGACGGCTTCATAGGAACCGTGTCGATCACCGCCGTCAGCTCGGTTATCGCCCTCGTCCTCGGTGTGATCATCGCCGGGTTCCGGGTCTCGCCGGTGCCACCGCTGCGGTACTTCGGCGCCGCCTGGGTAACGCTGATGCGCAACACCCCGCTGACGCTGCTCTTCCTGATCTTCTCCTTCGTCGTCCCGGAGATCCTCCTCCCGGGGATGAGCCCGTTCGTCCTCGGCGCACTGGCCCTCGGCCTCTACACGTCCGCGTTCGTCTGCGAGGCGGTCCGCTCCGGCATCAACACCGTGCCGCTGGGGCAGGCCGAGGCCGCTCGCTCGATCGGTATGACGTTCTCCCAGAGCTTGCGCATCGTGGTGCTCCCCCAGGCCACCAGAACCGTCATCGCACCGCTGAGCAGCATCTTCATCGCGCTCACCAAGAACTCCGCGATCGCCGGTGCCTTCAGCGTCGCCGGACTGTTCGGCTGGCAGATGCTGATGAGCGACCGGGGCTATGACATCGTCTCCGTCTTCATCTGGGTGGCCATCGGCTACCTCGTCGTCACGTTCGCCATCAGCGGCCTCTTCCGGCTGCTGGAGCGTCGCCTGGAGGTCGCCCGATGAGCGCCAGTGTTCTCTACGACGCCCCGGGGCCCAAGACCGTCGTCCGCAACCGGATCTACACGGCCGTCGGCACCGTCGCCATCGCCGCACTGATCGTCGCGAGCGTGCTGCGGCTGGCCGACAAGGGCCACCTCGCCCCCGAGATGTGGGACATCTTCAACTACACGGGCATCCGGCAGAACATCGCCGGCGCTCTGGTCGCCACGCTCAAGGTGTTCGGGCTGGCGGCGATCGGCTCGCTGGTCCTCGGCGTGCTGCTCGCGGTGGGCCGACTCTCCGACCACAAGCCGGTCCGCTGGGTGGCGACCACCTTCATCGAGCTGTTCCGCTCGCTCCCGCTGCTGATCACGATCTACGCCATCTGGGTCGGCTTCCTCACCGACCACTCGATGTGGGCGTTGGCGGCGGGCCTGTCCATCTACAACGGCTGTGTGCAGGCCGAGGTCCTGCGCGCCGGCGTCAACGCCGTCCCCAAGGGGCAGAGCGAGGCCGCCTACGCACTCGGCATGCGCAAGACCCAGGTCATGGTCACCGTCCTGATACCGCAGGCCGTCCGGTCCATGCTGCCGACGATCATCAGCCAGCTCGTGGTGACCCTCAAGGACACCTCGCTCGGCTACATCATCCTGTACCCGGAGCTGCTCCAGACCGCGCGCCTGATCGCCTCCAACACGCTGGTGAACGGCCAGTACCCGTACGTCTCGACGATCGCCGTCATCGGCACGATCTACATCGTGCTGTGTCTGCTGCTCTCCTCGCTGGCCACCTGGATCGAGAAGCGCGGGCGCCGTGCCAAGACCGGCATCGCGGTGGCCCCGGCCGTCCAGGCGCCCGGAACCATCGACGCGACGGCCGGCACGTTCGGCCCGACCGCCGACGGTGCAGGGGGCGCAAGGGGCGCAGGCACCGGCACCGACGGTGCCGGTGGGGCCGGAGTGACGAAGGACTGACCCCCGCCGGCCTCTCCCGGCAAAAGCATTCGAGGCAGCGGCGCACGCGTCGCTGCCTCGGTCACTTGACGCAAGCACCACCAATGGGTTGCATACGTTCTGTGATCACGCACCCGGCTTCGACTGCCACGTTCCGCTCGACCGTACGGGCCGGAGGAGACGCGCCGTGGACCCGGTGATCGTCGTCGGCGCCGGACCCGTCGGTCTGACGCTGTCGCTGGCCCTGGCCGCCCAGGGCGTCCCGAGCGTGCTCCTCGACGAGGGGCCGGGCACGGAGGAGGTCCGTCTCGCCCGCACGGTCGTGCTGCGTGAGGACACCGCCGACCTGGTGGAACGGCTCGGCGCCACCGCCCTGGAGAAGGACGGGCTGCGCTGGATCGGATGGCGCTCCATGCGCCGGAAGCAGCTGGTCCGCGATGTGCCGCTGGGCGTGGACGCCGAGGACACCGGGGGCGGGGAGCCGGAAGGGTCCCCGCTCCCCGCCCCCCTGCACATCCCGCAGCACGCACTGGCCTCGGCCCTGCGGGCTGCGGTCGCGGCCCACCCGCTGGTGAAGGTGGCGCAGCTGAGCCGCGTCGACAGCCTGGAACAGGACGGCGTGGGGGTCACGGTCCACACCAAGGGGCCGGATCCGACCTGGTGGCGCGGCAGTCATCTGGTCGGCTGCGACGGCGCCCGGTCGACCGTGCGCAAGCTGCTGGACATCCGGTTTCCCGGTCGTACGGCGGTGGAGCGGCACGCCGTCGCCGCGCTCCGGGCCGAACTGCCCTGGCCCGACCGGGCGGTGCTGCACCGGCAGCCGCCGTGGCGCGGCGGAGGCGCCGAGATCAGCGCGCGGCCGCTGCCGGACGGCGTCTGGCGGCTGGACTGGCTGCTCCCTCCGCGCGGCGAGCTGGTCACCCCGGACGCCCTGGTCGCCCGGATCCGGGACACCCTGGCCGGCTGGTGCGGCGAGACCCCTCCGTACGAACTGCTCGACACCGGGGTCCACACGCTCCACCACCGGCTCGCCCGGCGGTGGCGGGTGCGGCGGGCCTTCCTGGCGGGGGACGCGGCGCATCTGCTGGGGGCGCTCGGCACCCAGGGTCTCGACGAGGGGATCCGGGACGCCGAGAACCTGGCCTGGAAGCTCGCCCACGCCTGGCACCACGGCGGCGCCGACCCCCTGCTCGACAGCTACCAGGCCGAGCGCCGGGCCGCCGTCGCCTCCCGGCTGCGCGCCGCCGACCAGTCCCTGCCGATACTGCGGGGCGGCGGCGGGCTGCGGGCACTGGTCCCGGGGGCGGCCCGGGGCCACGACACCCTGCTCGCCGACGGCCACCTGGGCTGTGGAGCCCTCGGTGCGCCCCCTTCGTACTCGCACTCCCCCCTTGCACCACCGCACGCCGAGGCGCACACCGCCGTGGGCACGCCCCCCGGTGCGCCGGTCACCGATGTGCGGGTGACAGCACCGGACGGGACGGCGGTACGGCTCCGGGAGCGGCTCGGGCAGGGCCGCCCACTGGTGATCCTGGTGGCGCCCGGCACCGGGGTGTGGGACCGGCGCCACTGGCTGACCGCGGGCATCATGCCGCGGCTGGTGGAGGCGGTGGAGGCGCTGCCGTCACCGGCGGAGCTGCTGGTCACGGAGAACTATCCGGGAGCCTCGGCCCATACGGTCCTGCTGGTACGGCCCGACGGGCATCTGGTGGCCGCCTTCGCGGGCGTACGTCCTGCGGAGCTGCTGGCGGCGGCCCGGGCGGGGCTGGGCGGATCGGCTGGGACGGGGGAGGGGTCCGGGCCGGAGGGTGCGGGGTCGGGCCCGGGCCAGGGGGCCGGTTCGGAGTCCGGGGAGCGTGAGGGCGCGGCGCGCACGCCGGGTCCGCGCGACCGCATTCACGCCGACCGGGCCGCTGGGATCAATTGACCGTCACAGGCGCGCATGGTGTACTCCAGATCATGACCGACACCGATGTGCGCCTGTGGCGGAGGGTCCATATGGACCTCGTCCGTTACGCGGGCTGCGTGTGTCGCCCGTCCTGCTGAATCGCCTTCCTCCACCGGCCCGTGCCCTCTTTCCGCACGGTCGGCCCTCGCGCGAGCTCCCAGGACGGTCCCTGTGTCTTCCCCCTCTTCCGCCGTGCCCACGGCGGCCTCCATGCCCTCCCCCGCCACCGCTCCGGAGGTCTCGGCCCCCGCTGTCTCCGCCCGGATCGGCTCGGCCCGTACCGCGGCCGCCGGTCCGACGGTCGCCGAACTGCTCGACTTCGTCCGCCGCACCGCGGAGGACACCGCGCTCGTCGCCTCCCTCCCGCTCGATCCGGAGGGCCGCACCTGGCTCCGGCTCGACGGGCCCGGGGGCAGTGAGGCCTGGCTGATCGGCTGGCCTCCGGGTACCGGGACGGGGTGGCACGACCACGCCGACTCGGTCGGCGCGTTCACCACGGTGTGCGGCACG
Source organism: Streptomyces sp. NPDC043746 (assembly GCF_056436485.1). Classification (NCBI taxonomy): domain Bacteria; kingdom Bacillati; phylum Actinomycetota; class Actinomycetes; order Kitasatosporales; family Streptomycetaceae; genus Streptomyces; species Streptomyces sp. NPDC043746. Next base: position 95,329 of record NZ_JBWKCM010000021.1, read on the forward strand.
CTCACGGAGCGCTCGCTGGCCGTGCGGCTGCCGACCGACGGCTGGAGGACCCTGGAGCTGAACGACGGGGTGGACCGGGAGCGGGAGCTGCCGACCGGTCAGGGCCGGACCTTCGGGCAGAACCATGTGCACGAGGTGCTGAACGAGTCCGACAGCGTGCACGCCGTCTCCGTCCACGCCTACTACCCGCCGCTGCCGCGCATCCGCCGCTTCAGCCGCACGGGTGCCGTGCTCCGGCTGGAGCAGACCGAGGCCCCGGAGGACTGGCAGTGAGCGGCGACCGCAGTGACCGCGGCGACCGGGCCGGGCCCACATCGAGCGCGGACGCGGCAGAGCGGATCGGGATCGACGAGTTGCTGGAGCGGATCCGGGCCGGTTACGGGCGGGTGGACCCGCACGCGGCGGCCGCGGCGGCGACGGACGGGGCGCTGCTGGTGGACATCCGGTACGCGGCCCTCCGGGAACGCGACGGGCTCATCCCCGGCGCGCTCGTCGTGGAGCGCAACGAACTGGAGTGGCGGCTCGACCCGCAGGGCAGCCACCGCGCCGCCGAGGCGGTGAGCCACGACCTCCAGGTCGTCGTCATCTGCGACGAGGGGTACGCCTCCAGTCTCGCGGTGGCGTCGCTGCGCCGACTGGGGCTGCACCGGTCCACCGATCTGATCGGCGGTTTCCAGGCCTGGCGTGCGGCCGGCCTCCCGGTGACACGCCCCTGACACCACCTCGCCCCGCTCTCTCCCATCCGGCTTCCTCCGCCGCGGAACACACCCGAACGCCGCATTCCGGTGGAGCCATCGCCATGCACGACCGACATTCGCCTCATACAGAGACGAAATGTACGGAGATGACGCACTCATGGCGATCCCTGTTCTCACCCCGGACCGGCTCGACGCCCAGGCCTCCCGGCTGTACGACACCCCGGCATGGCGGGAGATCGTCTCGGGGTGGGAGCGCACCGCCCCCGAGCCCGTGGCCTCGCCGCTTTCCGGGGAGGACCGGCCCGCCTCGGCGGAGGACCGGCCCGCCGACTGGCGGGGCCTGCTGACCGTCCCCGTGGAGCAGCTCATCGACGACTCGCTACGGGCGCTGCCGGCCGCTCCGCCGCCCGAACGCCCGCTCCCGGGCCGCCTGGGGGCGGTCCTGCCCGACCGTGCCCATGCCTGGCGGCGGGTGGGCCAGGCCGATGTGCAGCCCTCCGTCCACCTCGGCTACGCGCGGCAGATCCTGGCCGAATGGGGCTGGCAGAACACCCCGTACCGTCTGCGCAACGCCCGGGGCGCCCGCTGTGTCTGCGGCGCGCTACTCACCGCGCACCGGCTCGGCTACGGCTCCCCCGCCACCGTGGACCGGGCCGGTGCCTGGCTGATCACCGAGCTGCGCTCGCAGGGGTGGACCGGACTGATCGGCCCCTGGAACCGGGCCCCCGGCCGCACCGCCGCGGACGCCCTGTCCCTCATCGACGCAGCCGCCCGCCGCGCGGCCCTGGCCGGACACTGACCGGCGGGTCCGCCAGGCCCCGGACGGCCCTCCGGCGGTCGCACCCCGGACCGTTGGCACACCCAGGCGGATCGCCGAGCGGACGGGCAGGGCGCCTCGGCCCTCGGGCCGCCTCCGGGAGCGGGTCCTAGAACGGCTCGTCCAGGCCCTCCGTGTCCTCGCCCTCCGCCTCCAGCGCCTGGCGCACCACCCGTAGGGCCATGCCCTCCCCGTATCCCTTGCGGGCGAGCATCCCCGCCAGGCGGCGCAACCGCTTGTCGCGGTCCAGGCCGCGGGTGGAACGGAGTTTGCGGGCCACCAGCTCCCGGGCCCGCTCCTCCTCCTGGTCGGTGTCGAGCCGACCGACCGCCTCGTCGATCACGGCGGAGTCCACGCCCTTCGTCCGCAGCTCACGGACGAGGGCGCGGCGCGCGAGCCCCCGGCTGTGGTGCCGGGACTCCACCCATGCCCCGGCGAAGGCCGCGTCGTCGATCAGCCCGACGTCCTCGAAGCGGGCGAGGACCTCCTCGGCCGCCTCGTCCGGGATCCCCCGCTTGCGCAGGGCGTCCGCGAGCTGCTTGCGCGTCCTGGGCGTCCCGGTGAGCAGGCTCAGACAGATGTTGCGCGCCTGCTCGACCGGGTCCTGCGGCTCCCCCGTGTGCTGCCGCCCCCGGTCCCGCCGGTCACGCGGCTCCCCCTGCTCGGCCCTCGACGAGGAGGGGGAACCGCTGCTCCTGGTGGCGGAGCGGGCAAGGCTGCCCGCCCCTTCGTCGAGCCCGGTACCGGGCTCGACGGGGTCTCCCGGCCACTCCGTACGACGTGTCACGGCTGGGCCCTAGCTCTTGGCCGCCGCGGTCTTGGCCGTCTTCGCCTTGGTGGCCGTGGTGGCCGCCGGCTTCGCCGCCGCCTCCGCCGCTCCCGCCGCCGCCGTTCCTTCCGCGGCCGGCTCGGCGGACCCGTCGTCCGGGCGGACACCGACGCCCAATTTCTCCAGGATCTTCTTCTCGATCTCGTTGGCGAGGTCGGGGTTGTCCTTGAGGAAGTTGCGGGCGTTCTCCTTGCCCTGGCCGAGCTGGTCGCCCTCGTACGTGTACCAGGCGCCGGCCTTGCGGACGAAGCCGTGCTCCACGCCCATGTCGATCAGCCCGCCCTCGCGGCTGATGCCCTGGCCGTAGAGGATGTCGAACTCGGCCTGCTTGAAGGGCGGGGCGACCTTGTTCTTGACGACCTTGACGCGGGTGCGGTTGCCGACGGCGTCCGTGCCGTCCTTGAGCGTCTCGATCCGCCGGATGTCGAGGCGCACCGAGGCGTAGAACTTCAGCGCCCGGCCACCGGTCGTGGTCTCCGGGGAGCCGAACATCACGCCGATCTTCTCGCGGAGCTGGTTGATGAAGATCGCCGTGGTCTTGGACTGGTTGAGCGCGCTGGTGATCTTGCGGAGGGCCTGGCTCATCAGACGGGCCTGGAGACCCACATGCGAGTCGCCCATCTCGCCCTCGATCTCCGCACGGGGCACCAGGGCCGCGACGGAGTCGATGACGATCAGGTCCAGGGCACCGGAGCGGACCAGCATGTCGGTGATCTCAAGGGCCTGCTCACCGTTGTCCGGCTGGGACAGGATGAGGTTCTCGATGTCGACGCCGAGCTTCTTGGCGTACTCGGGGTCGAGGGCGTGCTCGGCGTCGATGAACGCCACCGAGCCGCCGGCCTTCTGCGCGTTCGCCACCGCGTGCAGCGTCAGCGTCGTCTTACCGGAGGACTCCGGTCCGTACACCTCCACCACGCGGCCGCGCGGCAGACCGCCGACGCCGAGGGCGACATCGAGGGCGGTCGATCCCGTCGGGATGACCTCGACGGGCTCGTTGGGCCGCTCACCCAGGCGCATCACCGCGCCCTTGCCGAACTGTCGTTCAATCTGTGCGAGCGCGGCGTCGAGCGCCTTCTCGCGGTCGGTTCCTGCCATGGGTTCCACCCGATTTGCTTGAGTCGATCGCTTCACGTCAAAGACGCTAACCCCTGCCACTGACAATGGGCCTCGACGTCCTCCCGGCCTGTGGACAACTCCACGGCCGGGCCCGGAGAAACTCGGCCGAAATCCATGAGAATGGATGTTCGATTTTGGTGTCAAGCGCACCACGCGGGGTCCGGCCGACCGGGGCGAGGGGCGTACCGGCGGCGGCACCGGTCGGAACGGGCGGTGCCCACCCCGTCGGAACGTTTGGGTACACCTACGCATTGTTCGACCCGCCCCCAGGGCTCGATTCTTCCTGAGGCGGCGGTGGCTCCGCCCCTCGTGCATCTGCCGGCCCCCAGGATCGGCATCCGCCGTACGAGGTCGACGCCCCCCGTCCGGAGCCCCCGCCGCGCCCCTTCCTTCGCCCGTGCCCGGTGTTCGCCGTGCGCGGGCCCAGCCGGGACCGGAGCCGGTCCCGGCCCACCCCTCAGGAGGAATCGCATGGTGTCTCAAGCTGTGGTGCGGCGGGTCGCCGCTGCCGCATGTGCGGTCGGCGCGCTGATAGCGGGTGCCGGTACGGCCGGTGCAGCACCCACGCCCCCGCCCGCCGAAGGGCGCGTCCTGGGCGCCGACCGCGTCGGCGCGGTGAAGGGCTCGTACATCGTCACCTTCAAGGACTCGGTGGCCCGGGCGGACATCGACAGGACGGCGAGATCCCTCGCCGACCGGCACGGCGGAAAGATCGGCCACACCTACACCGCCGCGCTCCGCGGCTTCTCCGTGAAGATGGGCGAGAAGCAGGCCGGACGGCTGGCCGCCGACCCCTCCGTCGCCCGCGTGGAGGCTGACGGAGTCGCGTACGCCCTGGGCACCCAGAACGACCCGACCTGGGGCCTGGACCGCATCGACCAGCGTGATCTGCCCGGCGACCGCACCTTCACGTACCCCAACACGGCATCCGATGTGACGGCCTATGTACTCGACACCGGCATACGCACCTCGCACCGGGACTTCGGCGGCCGGGCGGTGAGCGGCTACGACTTCATCGACAACGACTCCGTCGCCCAGGACTGCAACGGGCACGGCACCCACGTGGCGGGCACGGTCGGCGGTACGGCCTACGGCGTGGCCAAGGCGGTGAAGCTCGTGGGCGTACGGGTCCTGAACTGCCAGGGTTCCTCCGGCTCCACCTGGGCCCCGGTGCTGGCCGGTATCGACTGGGTGACCAAGAACGCCGTCAAGCCCGCGGTCGCCAACATGAGCATCGGCGGCGGCCGGAACTCCTCGGTCGACGACGCGCTGGCCCGGTCGATCGCCTCCGGCGTCACCTACGTCGTCGCCGCGGGCAACGACGGCGCCAACGCCTGCAACACCTCCCCGGCCGCCGTGCCGGCCGCGGTGACGGTCGGCGCCACCGACAGCCGCGACGCCCGGTCGGTCTGGCCGAGCGGCAAGTCCTCCAACCACGGCACCTGCCTGGACCTGTTCGCCCCCGGCTCCGACATCGTCTCCGCCTCCCACCTCAACGACACCGGCCCCCGTTCCGACGGCGGCACCTCGATGGCCGCCCCGCACGTGGCGGGCGCGGCGGCCCTGCTGCTCTCCGCCAACCCCTCCTGGACACCCCGGCAGGTCCACGACCGGCTGATCGCCGACGCCACCCCGAACAAGGTCACCGACGCGAGGACCGGTTCGCCCAACCGCCTGCTGTACGTCCCGAACGACGGCGGCACCACGCCGCCGCCCACCGGCACCACCTTCGAGAACACCACCGCCTACCCGATCCGCGACAACGCGACCGTCGAGTCCCCCGTCACCGTGAGCGGCATGATGGGCAACGCACCCGCCACGCTCTCCGTCACGGTCGACATCCGGCACACCTTCCGCGGCGACCTCCGGGTCGACCTCGTCGCCCCGGACGGCGGGACCTTCCGGCTCAAGGACTACAACCCCGACGACAGCGCCCACGACGTGCGCGGCACCTTCACCGTGAACGCCTCCGCCAAACCCGCCAACGGCACCTGGAAGCTGCGGGTGAGCGACACCTGGGTCAACGACACCGGGACGCTGAACTCCTGGTCGCTGAAGTTCTGACCGACCGCGCCGAAGCCTGTCCGACCGGGGCTTCGACCGGCTGACACTCCGGCCGACCGAAGTTCCGGCGGAGCCCCGGAAGCCTTCCTGAGCTCCGCCCCCTCCGGGAACGCCCCACCGGACCGCCGGTGATCCACGTCCCGAACCCTGGTGGATCCCGGCACACCCCGGCCGGTGAGACCTCTCCGCGAACCTCACCGGCCGGTCGGGGGACGCCTGCGGCGCCCGCACATGCGCCGCAGGCGTCACTCCTCTTTCCCCCACCGTCGTGAGAAGGCCATCATGAGCCCGCCGGGCGGCCGACCGGCCCCCGCCGTCATGCCCCTGCCGCCCACGGGCGCGGAAGGAAGCCATGGACGCCGACCCGCCGACCGCCCTCCCCGCCGGAGCCCCGACCGGGCCCGCCGCGCTCCTGGACTGCCTCCGCGACGACCTGTCCGCGGAGCTGGGCCGCCGCCCCGCCCTCGTGGTGATCACCGGTGCGGTGGCGGTGGGAAAGAGCCGGCTGGTCCGCGAACTCCTCACGCGGACACCGCCGTCGGACACCCCCGCCCTGGTCGCCCGCTGCCGGGAGTCGGACGCCCCCGCCCCGTTCGCACCGCTCGTCGAGGCGCTGGCCCGCTGCCGGCCCCGGACGGAGGACCTCCCGCCCGTGACCGGGGTGCTCCGGGGGCTGCTGCCCGAACTGGCCGATCTCCTGCCGCCCGCGCCGCCCCCCGTAGGCGACCCGCGCGCCGAACAGCACCGCCTTACCCGGGCACTGTGCGGGCTGACCGCATCCCTGGGAAGGGCGGTTCTCGTCGTGGAGGACCTCCAGTGGGCCGACGAGGCCACCGTCGCCTTCCTCCGTACGCTGGTCTCCGACCCGCCGTCGCATCTGGGGCTCGTCCTCACCGCGCGCGGCCAGGACCGTGACGCGTTCCCCTTCCCACTGCGCCCGCCGCCCCATGTGGCGTTGGCCGAGCGGCATCTCGTACCGCTGTCGGTGGCCGGGACGGGTGCGCTGGCCGCCGGTCTGTTCGGCGGGCGGGCGGTCCCCGAGGGGTTCGCTGAACAGCTGCACCGGTGGACGGGCGGCCTTCCGTACGTGATCGAGGAGGTGCTGCGCCGGTGGCCCGAGCCCCTGGCACACCCCACCGGGACGGGCGGAGCCGGAATCTCGGAGCCGCCCCTGCCCGCGTCCGTACGCCGACTCGTGGTGGAGGGGCTGAGCCGCCTCGCCCCGGACGCGCGGATGGTGACCGCCGCGGCGGCGGTGCTCGACGACCCCGCCCCCGTACGCCTGCTGGGAGCGGTCGCGGGGCTGGGCGAGGAGGAGACCCGCCGCGCGCTCGCCGCGGCGCTCACGGAAGGTGTGCTGCGCACAGCGGAGGGCGCGGAGGGCAGCACCTACGCCTTTCCCTACGCGTTGGCGCGCAGAGCGGCGTACGAGGCGGTCGCCGAGCCGGAACGGCCCGTGCTGCACCTGCGCGCGGCCCGCGCCCTCGCCCGGCACATCTCGCCCCTCCCGCTGGTGCGCATCGCCGGGCACCACCGGCTGGCCGGCCGCCCCGCGGAGGCGGTGCGGTGGCTGGAGGCGGCCGCGGACCGCGCCGCCGGGGACGGGGACGCCGGTGCGGCCACCGACCACTATCTGGCCGCCCTGCGCGGCGGGCCCCCGGCCGTCGTCCGTGACCGGGTCGCGCTGAAGCTGGCACGGGTCGCACTGAACGCCCGGCCCGGGCCGCAGGTGCCCGCCGCCCTGCGGCAGGTGCTCGACCGGTGCTCCCTGGGGCCGGGGCCGAGCGGCGAGATCCGGCTGCTCCTGGGGCTGCTGCTGCGCAACCAGTCGGGTTCGGGCCTGGAGGCGCTGGAGGAGATAGCGCGTGCCGTCCCGGACCTCCTCGCCGTCTCGCCGGGGCAGGCCGCACGAGCCCTGGCGATCATCGCCATCCCCTCTCTCAAGGGGTGGCCGCTCAGTGAGCACCGACGGCTGCTGGCCGAGGCGGAACGGCTGCTGCCCCAGGTCGGCGGAGGCGATCTGCGCGCGGCCGTCCTGGCCAACCGGGCCGCCGCCCTGGCCCTGATGGGCGATCCCTCGGCCTGGGACGCGGTGGCCGAACTGCCCGACACCCTCAGCGGCGAGGCGGAGGCCCGGGTGCACGCCAATCTGGCGGGGGCCGCGACAGCCCTCGGCCATCCGGAACGCGCCCGCGCCTGCCAGACCCGGGCCTGGCAGGCCGTCCGGACCCACCACGCCCCGTATCTCGAAGCGTTCGTGGAGACCACGGACATGCTCACCGCCTTCACGCTCGGCCGGTGGACCGGACTGCTGGAACGGGCCGAGCACGCCGAGGAGCAGTACCGGGACGTGCCCGACTTCCACGCGGAGGCCCTCCTCGTCTGCGGGCTGCTGCGCCTGCACACCAAGGGGCAGACCGATGTGGCGCGCCGCCTCCTGGAGCGGGCCGTCCGCACCACCGCGCTGGACACCGGCATCGTGCTGACCTCCGCCGCGGCCGCCCGGGTCCGGGTCCACCTGGCCGCCGACCGCCCCGGCCCGGCCGCCCAGGCGATGGAAGGGGCGCTGCACCACGTCCGCCGCACCGGTGCGTGGGTGTGGGCGAGCACCCTCGCGCCGCCGGCCGTCCAGGCACTGCTCCGGGCCGGCCGGGCCGGGGAGGCCCACCTCATGGTCACCGAGCTGGCCGACGGCATCGCGCGCCGGGACGCGCCCGCCGCCCGGGCCGCCCTGCTGACCTGCCGGGCGCTGCTCACCGACACGGCCGGCCCGCAGCCGGGGACCGGCGGGGCCGACGCCCCGTATCTGGCCGCCATGGACGCCTGGACGGAACTGGAACGCCCATACGAGGCCGCGTACGTCAGGGAGGCCTGGGGGATCCGGCTGCTGGCAGCGGGCGCGGCGGGCGGGCGTACCGTGCTGCACGAGGCGATCACGGGGTACCAGGAGATCGACGCCGTATGGGATGTGCTGCGCTGTCAGCGCGGGCTGCGGGACCACGGCCAGGTCACCGCCCGCAGGCCCGGCGCGCTGGGGTACGGGGACCATCTGTCGCCCCGGGAGCGGGCGGTGGCCCGGCTCGCCTCGCTCGGCCTCTCGAACCGCGAGATCGCCCGCGAGCTGGTCCTCTCCCACCGGACGGTCGAGCACCATGTGGCCCGCGCCCTGCGGAAGCTGGGGGTGTCGTCCCGTACCGAGATCGGCTCGCAGCTCGGGCCCTGACCGGCAGCCGCCCGACCTTGAGGGCATATATGCCCTACATTGAGGCGATATGGGACCATCTTCAACACCGGGAAAGCCGGACAGCACCCCCACTCCGAGCGGTGCCCCGGTTCCGGACAACTCCTCCCTGACCGGCTCCGACACGGGCTCGGACCTGGCCGGACGGGTGGCGCTCGTCGCCGGAGCCACGCGCGGGGCGGGCCGCGGGATCGCCGTCCAGCTCGGCGCCGCCGGGGCGACCGTCTACGTCACCGGGCGTACGAGCGGCTCCGAGCGCTCCGAGATGGACCGGCCCGAGACGATCGAGGAGACCGCGGCCCTGGTCGACGCGGCGGGCGGCCGCGGGATCGCCGTACAGGTCGACCACCTGGTCCCCGACCAGGTCAGCGCGCTCGTCGCCCGGATCTCCGGCGAGCAGGGGGCCCTGCACATCCTGGTGAACGACATCTGGGGGGCCGAGATCGAGTGGAACAGGTCGGTCTGGGAGTCCTCGCTCGACACCGGGCTGCACACCCTGCGACTGGCCGTCGACACGCATGCCATCACCAGCCACTTCGCGCTGCCGCTGCTGATCGAGACCCCGGGCGGTCTCGTCGTCGAGATGACCGACGGGACGGACGAGTACAACGCGGCCCACTACCGCGTCTCCTTCTTCTACGACCTGGCGAAGGCCGCCGTGAACCGGATGGCCTTCGCGCTCGGCCATGAGCTGGCACCGTACGGGTCGACCGCCGTGGCGCTCACCCCCGGCTGGCTCCGCTCCGAGGCGATGCTCCAGGCCCACGGGGTCACCGAGGCCACCTGGCGCGAGGCGATCGCGCACACGCCCCACTTCGCCATCTCCGAGTCCCCCGCCTATGTGGGCCGGGCCGTCGCCGCCCTCGCCCGCGACCCCGGGGTGGCACGCTGGAACGGGCAGTCGCTCTCCAGCGGGCAGCTCGCCCGGGTCTACGGCTTCACCGACACCGACGGCAGCAGACCTGACGCCTGGCGGTATCTGACGGAGGTGCAGGACCGGGGCCTGCCTGCCGATGTGACGGGCTACCGCTGATCGGTGGCCGTCCAACCCCCGGTACACGGCGGTCATCTGGTTCACGGCAGTCGTCGCCCTCCGCTTGCGGTGCCTATCCTTCCTGACATGCCCCTCCCTCCCGGCCCCCGTACCGGTCCCGCCCGCCCCCGGGGCGGTGGCCTCTGCGCACGGACGGCCGACATCGGGGTGGCCGCCGCCGTCACCCTGCTGGTGGTGGTCTGGACGGGGCTGGCCATGCGGTACGAGAGCGAGCCGCTGAACCGTACGGTGATCGGCTGGGCGCTCATCGCCGTGGGGTGCGGCGCGCTGTACCTCCGACGCCGCGCACCCGTCGCCGTGGCCGTCGTGACCCTGACCGTCTGCGTCGTCTACTACCCGCTGTCCGTGTACGACGGCCCTCTTATGGTCACGTTCGCGCTGGCGCTCTACACAGCTGCGGCCGAGGGGCGGTTCACGGCCGCGGTCGCCCTCGCGGTCGTCACCCTGATCGCCGTCGGTTTCGGCGAGGCGCGCCAGCACGGCGGCAACCGGCAGATCGACGACATGTCGCTGTTCATGCTCGCGGGCTGGCTGGTCAGCCTGGTGGCGGTGGGCCGGGGCCAGTGGACCCGTGCCGCCTACCTGCGCGAGGTGGAGCAGCGGGCGCTCGCCGCCGAGCGGGAGCAGGAGGCGCGGGCCGAGCAGAGCGCCACCGAGGAGCGGCTGCGGATCGCCCGGGAGCTGCACGACGTGCTGGGGCACAGCGTCTCGCTGATCAACGTGCAGTCGGGCGCGGCCCTGCACAAGCTGAGCAAGAAGCCCGAACCCGCCACGGCCCTGTCCGCCGCCGAGGAGGCCCTGGAGGCGGTCAGGGCGACCAGCAAGGACGCGCTGCGCGAGCTGCGCTCCACCCTCGGCGCGCTGCGGAGGCCCGACGAGAGCGCCCCGACCTCCCCCGCCTCCGGGCTGGACCGGCTCGACGAACTGGTCGCCCGGGCCCGCGCCACGGGCATCGACGTACGCCTGCGCACCGAGGGCGAGCGGCGGCCCCTGCCGCCCCCGGTCGACCTGGCGGCGTACCGGATCGTGCAGGAGTCGCTCACCAACGTGACCCGGCACGCACAGGCGACCGGCGCGGTGGTGACGGTCGACTACACCGACGGACGGGCCGTACGGGTCCGGGTCGACGACGACGGCGCGGGCTCGCCCGAGGGGTCTCCGCTCGGCAGCGGCATCCGGGGCATGGCCGAGCGGGCCAGGGCCTTCGGCGGCGAGCTGACCGCGCGGAACACCGCACAGGGCTTCGGCGTGAGCGCCCGGCTGCCGATCGACGCCGGGCAGCCGGCCGAGGGGAGCGGGAGGACCGAATGATCCGCGTAGTGCTGGCCGACGACCAGACGCTGGTGCGGGCGGGCTTCCGCTCGATCCTGTCCGACGAGGAGGACATCGAGGTCGTCGGTGAGGCGGCCGACGGCGAACAGGCCGTCGCCCTGGCCCACGAGCACCGTCCGGACGTGGTCCTGATGGACATCCGGATGCCCGGGACGGACGGTCTGGAGGCCACCCGCCGCATCACCGCCGACCCGCGGCTGGCGGCCGTCCGGGTCGTCATCCTGACCACCTTCGACATGGACGACCACGTCTACGGGGCGCTGCGCGCCGGAGCCTCCGGTTTCCTGGTGAAGGACACCGAGCCGATGGAGCTGCTGCACGGCGTACGGGTGGTGGCGCGGGGCGACGCGCTGATCGCCCCGGCCGTGACCCGGCGGCTGATCTCGGAGTTCGCGAGCCGCCGCAGGCAGCCGGAGCCGGGGCCGCGCCTCAATGCCCTGACCGATCGGGAACGAGAGGTCATGGGGCTGGTCGGGACCGGGCTCTCCAACGACGAGATCGCCGCCCGGCTGGTGCTCAGCCCCGCCACCGCCAAGACCCATGTCAGCCGGATCATGACGAAGCTCGGCGTCCGCGACCGGGCGCAGCTGGTGGTCCTCGCCTACGAGTCGGGCATGATCACGCCGGGCTGGCTGGCCTGAGCGGGACGCGCCTGGGGCCGGGTATCCGGGCCCCAGGGTCTCCGGGCACCTGGGTCTCCGGGCACCTGGATCTCCGGGCACCTGGATCTCCGGCGCCCCGGGGGTCAACTTCCGTAGTACGCGGACGGCACCGGCCACAACTCCCGGTGTAGGCCCGTTGTCCTCCCCGGGCCGACGCGCGGGCACCTGCCCCGCACCGAGGCTTTCGGGGTGGATCCGGAAACGCTCGACCTCGCGCGGCTGCAGTTCGCCCTCACGGCGGGCGGCCACTTCCTCTTCGTCGCCCTGACGCTGGGGTTGGCCCTCGTCGTGGCCTGCATCCAGACAGCGGCCACGGTCACGAAGAAGGCTCCGTACCACCGCATGGTGCGCTTCTGGGGGCAGCTGTACGTCATCAACTACGCGGTCGGGATCATCACCGGGCTGGTGATGGAGTTCCAGTTCGGACTGAGCTGGAGCGGTCTGACGCACTACGCGGGCAATGTCTTCGGCACCTCGCTGGCCGTCGAGACGGTCGTCGCGTTCTTCGTGGAGTCGACGTTCCTCGGGCTGTGGATCTTCGGATGGCACCGGTTCAACCGGTGGGTCCATCTGACGACGATCTGGATCGTCGCCCTGACCGCCTGCCTGTCCGCGTACTGGATCCTCGTCTCCAACGGCTTCCTCAACAACCCCGTGGGCCATCGCACCGAGAACGGCCGGCTGGTCCTCGCGGACGCCGGGGCGCTGCTCACCAACCCCAGTACGCTGCTGGCCTTCGGGCACATCCTGGGCGGGGCGCTGCTGACGGCCGGGTTCTTCATGGCGGGCGTCAGTGCCTACCACCTCTTCCGGCGCACCGCCGAGGGTGAGTTCTTCGTACGGAGTCTGCGTATCGGGGTGTTCGTGTCGTTCCCCGCCCTGTGGGTCACGGCGGGCTTCGGCGGGGTCCAGCTGGCCCGGCTGGCGGATCTCCAGCCGATGAAGTCGGCCGTGTTCGGTCGGAAGACGGCGGAGATCGCCGACCTCCAGGCGGAGATGGTCGCCCGGTTCGGCCCCGGCGACTACGTGCCGTCCGAGGTGTGGACACGGGGCGGCGCCCTGCTGATGCTGCTCGCCTTCGCGCTGATGATGTACCTCTCGCTGGCCGGGGTCGTGCTCGCCTGCTTCCGCAAGGCCGTCGAGCGCTTCCGGCTCTGGCACCTGGTGCTGATGGCCGCCGTGCCGCTGCCCTATCTGGCGATGATCAGCGGCTGGGTCTTCCGGGAGGCCGGCCGCCAGCCCTGGGTGGTGTACGGGCTGCTGAAGACCGGGGACGCCGTCTCCAGCCACTCCCCCGGCACCATGCTCACCTCACTGATCGTCTTCACCGTGCTCTTCGCGGCGCTGGCCGTCCTCAACGGCCGGCTGCTCCTGCGCCACGCGCGGACCGGGCCGGTGGAGGCGGGGCTCGGACACGACGAGCGGGTCCCCGCCTCTGCTGATGCCGTCCCGGACGCCGGAGCACCGCCCTTCACCCCCCGCTACTGAGGAGCCGTCGTGGACACCCTGGCCGTCTGCCTGCTCGCTTTCTTCGCCACCGGCTACTTCGTCCTCGCCGGTGCGGACATCGGCACCGGCATGCTGCTGCCGTACCTGGGCGGGGACGACCGCGAACGACGCCTGGTGATCGCCTCCTTCGCCCCGTTCTTCCTGGGCAACGAGGTGTGGCTCGTGGCCACCGCGGGCGTGCTGGTGGGCTGTTTCCCGGTCCTGGAGGGGGAGCTGCTGAGCGCCCAGTTCACCGTGGTCGTGGCGTTGGTCGCGGGCTGGACGGTGCGCGACGCGGGGCTGTGGCTGCGCGGGCGGGGTGGCGGACGGCCGTGGCGGGCGGGGTGCGACGGGGCCGTGGTGTGCGGCAGCTGGGCGGTGGCGCTGTCCTGGGGCTGGCTGCTGGCCGCGCTCTTCTCGGGGACGCCGGAGCGGACGGCGACCGCCCCGGTGGGGGCCGTGACCGCGCTGGCCGTCGCCGCGCTGTTCGCCGCGCACGGTCTGGGGTTCGCGGCGCTGCGGCTGACGGGGCGGCCCTGGTCGCGGGCGCACCGGCTGGTGGGGCGCACCGGTCCCGGCCGGTCCTTCGCCCTGACCGCCGTCCTGATGGGCGCACTGCCGCTCTTCGCGGGCCCGGCGCTCCACCCGTCGGCACACGCGGCGGACGGGGCGACGCTCACCCTGCTCGTCCCGGTCCTGCTGGCGTTCTGCCCGCTTCTGGTCGCCGCCCAGGCGTGGACCTGGCACACCTTCCGCCACCGGGTGACACGCCCCTCGTACCTCTGACCCCGGGGGCTGCCCCGGGTGCTCGGCGGCCCCGCCTCAGGGGCCCGTACGCCCCTGGCCGCCGAGCGCGCGGCGTATCCGGGAGAGGACCGGCTCCCCGCGCCGCGGCCGGGGGCCGCCGTGCACCCGGGGGTCGTCGGTGACGTCGTACCGCTTCACGTAGGCCGCCAGGAACGCCTGGAGGGTGGCGACGGCGGGGATGGCGATCAAGGCGCCGACGGCCCCCAGCAGGGCCGTTCCCGCGATCACCGAACCGAACGCGACCGCCGGGTGGATGGCGACGGTCCTGGCGGTCAGCTTGGGCTGGAGAACGTAGTTCTCGAACTGCTGGTAGACGACCACGAAGCCGAGCACCCACAGGGCGTACCAGGGGTCGACCGTGAAGGCGATCAGCATCGGCAGGGCGCCCGCCAGATACGTACCGATGGTCGGGATGAACTGCGAGACGAGCCCCACCCAGACCGCGAGCGCCGGAGCGTAGGGCACGCCGAGGACGACCAGCAGGATGTAGTGCGCGGCGCCGGAGATCAGGGCCATCAGGCCTCGTGAGTAGAGGTAGCCGCCGGTCTTGTCGACCGCGATCTCCCAGGCGCGCAGCACCTCGGTCTGCCGGGCCGGCGGCAGCACGGAACAGAGGGCGCGGCGCAGCCGGGGGCCGTCAGCGGCGAAGTAGAACGAGAACAGGGAGATCGTCAGCAGCCGGAACAGTCCGCCCAGGACCGTGGTGGAGACGTCGAGCACCCCGGAGGCGCTGTTCTGGACGTACTTCTGCAGCCAGTCGGAGTGCAGCAGGCTGTCCTGGACCTGGACCCGCGACAACTCGGTGCGGAAGGTCTGGTTGACCCAGTTGATCACCGAGTCGATGTACTTGGGGAAGTCGTCGACCATGTCGACGATCTGGCCCGCGAGCATCGACCCCAGCAGGACGACGAACCCCGCACTGAAGATCATCAGGCCGATGAAGACGAGGAACGTGGCCAGCCCGCGGCGCATGCCGCGCGCCGACATCCGGCCCACGGCGGGTTCGATGGCGAGCGCGAGGAAGAACGCGATCAGCACATTGGTCAGCAACCCGATGAGCTGGTCGAAGGCCCAGCTGCCGAGCTGGAAGCAGGCGTAGAGCGCCAGGGCCAGCACCATCGCGCGCGGCAGCCAGCCCGGCATCCGGGCGGGCCCCGGGCCGGACGGCGGCGCTGGGGGCTCGGCGGGCGGGGAGGCGGGCGGCTCGGCCGGGACGGTCTCGTCTGTCGATGGCACGGGACAAGTCTCGCCTACGCCACTGACAGCGGATCCCCCGGCCGGTCGGAGCACGTACCACCGGGCGGACCCGGCCGGTCGGAGCACGTACCGCACCGGGCGGTCCCGGGCGGGACCGACGGGGTCAGCGCTTGTCGGCGGGGACGTCCATGGAGGCGCAGACCGCACGCCAGACGTCCTTCGTCTCCCAGCCCGCGTCCAGCGCCTGGTGCACCGTACGGCCGCCGAGTTCGGCCATCACATGGTCACGCGCGAAGGAATCCGCGTACGCGGGACCGAAGTGGTCCGCCATGCGCTCCCAGAAAATCGTCAACCGCATGCCACCAGTATCGCGCTCCTGAGAGTGCAGCCGGTCCGCCGGGCCTGTGCCGGGGCCTCGTCCCCCTCTACGGTCGGTCCATGGCTGGAACCGGAGCACCTCCCCTCGCCCGCGCCGAGCACTTCATCTGGCTCACCGCCCGCGTCCTCGAACAGCGCAGGTTCGCCCACCGCTTCCTCGACGGCTCCCCGGACCTCGTCGAAACGGCGCTCGCCGCCTATGGCAACGAGGACGGCGGCTACGCCCACGCACTGGAACCCGATCTGCGGGGGCCGGTCAGCCAGCCGCTGCACACCGCCCACGCCCTCGGCGTCCTCGACTCCATCGGCCGCTGCGACGGATCGCGCGTGGAGCGCATCTGCCGCTATCTGAGCGACGTGTCGACGAAAGAGGGCGCGCTTCCCGCGCTGCTCCCCGCCCAGCGCGGCTATCCCGCCGCCCCCTTCGCACCCGTCGTCGACGACCCACCGGCCGAACTGCTCTCGACCGGTCCGATCGTCGGACTTCTGCACCGCAACGAGGTGTGGCACGCCTGGCTGTTCCGGGCGACGGACTTCTGCTGGAGCGCCGTGGACGCCCTGGAGCAGTCGCACCCGTACGAGATCGAGGCCGCGGTCGCCTTCCTGGACGGGGTGCCGGACCGGCCCCGTGCCGAGCGGGCGGCTGACCGGCTCGGCCGGCTGGTGCGCGCCCAGCGGCTCGCGGTGCTGGATCCGGCCCGGCGGGCGGAGTACCCGGTGGCCCCGGGCTACGCACCCGGCTACGCACCGGGCGAGCACCACTTCCCGTACGACTACGCCCGTACGCCGGACTCGCTGGCCCGCCGCTGGTTCACCGACGAGGAGCTGGAGCGCTCGCTGGACCACCTGGCGGCGGAGCAGCAGGAGGACGGCGGCTGGCCGGTGAACTGGCGGCAGTGGGCCCCCGGCACCGCCCTGGAGGGGCGGCCCCTGGTGACACTCAGGGCCCTGGAGACGCTGCGCGCCTACGGCCGCACGCCGGGCTGACCAGGTTCTTCCGGTCCTTCCCTCCGCTCGCCCCGGCGCTCCGCTCATCCCCCCAGCGCGCGGACGCCCGCCGTGACCGCCACGGCCGCGCCGACGACCACCAGGAAGGGGGCGCGCAGGATCAGCGCGATCGCCGCGGCGGCGAGTCCGGCGGCCCGGGCGTCGAGGACCAGGTGCTGTCCGTCGCCGAAGGTCTGCTGCGCGGTGAGGGCCGCCAGCAGCGCCACCGGCAGCAGGGTCGCCATCCGCCGTACGAGCGGCCGCTCCAGCACTCCGGCGGGTACCAGCAGGCCCGCGTACTTGGCGAGGTAGCAGCCCACAGCGGTCAGGCCGATGGCTATCCATACGTTCACGAGTCCCGGTCGCCCTTCTTCTCCGCCGTCTCCTCCGACGCCGTCGTTCCCTTCCGCTGCCTCGGCGCCACAGGGCCGGCTCCCCGCGCGCGCCGCCCCGTCAGGAAGAGGACGACGGGCGCCGCGAGCGCGGACAGCAGCACCGGTACGCCGGCCGGCAGAACGGGCAGCAGCGTCAGGGCCAGCAGCACCGCGAGCCCGGCGGTGACGCGTTCGGTGGTGCTCCTGAGCATCGGCGCGAGCAGCGCGAGGAAGACGGCGGGGCCGGCCGCGTCCAGGCCCCAGGCCTCGGTGTCGCCCAGCGCCTCGGCCCCCATGGCACCCCCCAGGGTGGTGAGGTTCCACAGCACGTAGAGGGTGAGCCCGGTGGCCGTGAAGCCGATGCGCGCGGCCCGCCGGGTGGGCTGGGCCAGGGTGACCGCGGTCGTCTCGTCGATCACCCAGTGGGCGGCGAGGGGCCGCACCGCCCCGGGAAGCACCAGGAGCTGCGAGAGGCGCAGCCCGTAGAAGGCGTTGCGGACGCCCAGGAAGAACGCCCCGGCCGCCGCCGTGTACGGGTTGCCGCCCGCCGCCAACGCCCCGACCAGAGCGAACTGCGAGGCACCGGTGAAGACGAGGAGGCTCAGGGCACAGATCTGGAGCAGGCTCAGCCCGGAGCCGGCGGCGGTGACGCCGAAGGCGAAGCCGGAGAGCCCTACGGCGATGCCGACGGCGAGCGCGTCCCGTACGACGGCCGCGTCGGGCTTGTCCGGCCGCTGGGGAAGGGCGTCCGGGGCCGGCGGCCCGGCGGACCGGGCACCGGTCGCGCCGGTGCTCTCTGGGAGTGCTGTCTGTTCTGCCACCCGCCGCACGTTACGGGCAGGGCCGGGATCGGGTCTTGTACGTTCTTGCACCCCTGCGCCGCCTGCGGGAGCTGCCGCTCGCGCCCCGTCTCCGGGAGCCTGTGCCCCTGCGGCACCTCCAGGAACTGCCGCCCCCCACGCCGTCTCCAGGACCGCCTGCGCTCCCGCGGCGCCCTCAGGACGCGGGTCGCCCGCGCCGGTACACGCCCCGTTCGCGCTGGTACGCGCCGGGCGGCACCCCCACGATCCGGGTGAAGTGACGGTTGAGGTGCGGCTGGTCGGTGAAGCCGACGGCGGCCGCCGCCTCGGCGGGGGCGGTGCCCGCGTCGAGCAGACGGCGGGCCCGCCGCACCCGGGCGTCGGTGAGCCAGGCGTGCGGCGGCATCCCGTACTCCTTCTTGAACGCCCGCAGCAGCGCGAACGGGCCGGTGCCCAGCTCGGCGGCGAGCGCCTCCAGGGTGGGCGGCGCGGCCATCCTCTCCTCCAGGACGAGCCGGGCGCGTTCGGCGTCCCGCGCGCCCCCGGCCCGGGGCGGCGTACGCGGGAGCGAACTGCCGTGCCGGGCGAGGAGACGGACGACCAGGGCCCGCAGCAGGCTGTCGGCGGCCAGCGCGTTGCCCTCCTCGGCGGCCCGGTGCACCTGGGTGATCAGCCGGGCGGCGTACGGGTCGGTCACCCGGGTCTCCCCGAACCCGACGGTCCCGCGCAGCGCCGTCACCTCGGCCGCGATGTCGCTGACCACCTGGGCGGAGGGGTAGAGGGTGTCGTACGTCCAGCCCCCGGGCCGCCCGGGGCGGGCGGTGTGCGGGACCTCCGGGTTGATCATCACCACGGTGCCGGGTATCGCGTGGACCGTGCCGCCGGGCAGCCCCACGTCCTCCACACCGCCGGTGACCGCACCGAACACGTAGCCCGCGTGGCTGTGCCGGGGGAAGGTGTGGCGGACGTACCGGGCGCGCAGGAGATCGAGGTCGGGCAGCTCCGCGTACGTCCAGTGCCGCGCCCACTCCGTCGCCCGATCCGCTCCCGCCATGGCCACATTCTCGCAGGTCCCGGCCGTGCGAGGCAGGGCGAGCCAGGGGTGCCTGGCGGTGTCGGGGGCCCGTTGTCAGTGGCGGGGTGCACGATGGGGGACATGACCGGCTCCGCTCTCGACGCCTTCTCGCCCGCGACCCGCAGCTGGTTCGCCGGTGCCTTCAGCACGCCCACCGCCGCGCAGGAGGGTGCCTGGCGGGCCATCGGCGAGGGCAGTGACGTGCTGGTGGTCGCGCCCACCGGCTCCGGCAAGACGCTGGCCGCGTTCCTCGCCTCGCTGGACCGGCTGGCCGCCGGCCCGCCGCCCGCCGAGGCGAAGAAGCGCTGCCGCGTGCTGTACGTGTCCCCGCTCAAGGCCCTGGCGGTCGACGTGGAGCGGAATCTGCGCTCCCCGCTGACCGGCATCCGCCAGGAGTCGGTGCGCCTGGGCCTGCCCGAGCCGGAGGTGCGGGTGGGCATCCGGTCCGGTGACACCCCGCCCGCCGAGCGGCGCTCCCTGGTGACCCGGCCGCCGGACATCCTGATCACCACGCCCGAATCGCTGTTCCTGATGCTCACGTCCTCCGCCCGGGACGCGCTCGCGGGCGTCGAGACGGTGATCCTCGACGAGGTGCACGCCGTCGCCGGCACGAAGCGCGGCGCGCACCTCGCGCTCTCCCTGGAGCGGCTGGACGAGCTGCTGCCCCGGCCCGCCCGGCGGATCGGGCTCTCCGCGACGGTCCGCCCGGTCGGGGAGGTGGCCCGCTTCCTGTCCCCGCAGCGCAAGGTGGAGATCGTCCAGCCGCCCTCCACCAAGGAGTTCGACCTCTCGGTGGTCGTCCCGGTCGAGGATCTGGGCGAGCTGGGAGGTTCCCCGGCCACCGACGGGGACGCCGCTCAGGCGGAGAAGCCCTCGATCTGGCCGCATGTGGAGGAGCGCATCGCGGATCTCGTCCAGTCGCACCGCTCCACCATCGTCTTCGCCAACTCCCGGCGGCTGGCCGAGCGGCTGTGCAACCGGCTGAACGAGATCGCGTACGAGCGCGCCACCGGCACCGCCTTCGACCCGGACAACCCCGCCCCCGCGCTCCTGCAAGCGCACGCCCCCGCCGAGATCATGGCCCAGTCCGGCGCGAGCAAGGGCGCTCCCCCGCTGCTGGCCCGCGCCCACCACGGCTCGGTCTCCAAGGAGCAGCGGGCACAGGTGGAGGAGGACCTCAAGGCCGGGCGGCTGCCCGCCGTGGTGGCCACCTCCAGCCTGGAGCTGGGCATCGACATGGGCGCGGTCGATCTGGTGGTCCAGGTCGAGTCCCCGCCCTCCGTCGCCTCCGGCCTCCAGCGGGTGGGCCGGGCAGGGCACCAGGTGGGCGCGGTCTCCACCGGAGTCGTCTTCCCGAAGTACCGGGGCGACCTGGTGCAGGCCGCCGTGGTCACCGAGCGGATGCGCGAAGGGGCCATCGAAGCGCTGCGCATCCCGGCCAATCCGCTGGACGTCCTGGCGCAGCAGCTGGTCTCCATGGTGGCCCTGGACAGCTGGCAGGCGGACGACCTGCTGGCCCTGGTCCGCCGGGCCGCCCCCTTCGCCTCGCTCCCCGAGTCGGCGTTCACCGCCGTGCTCGACATGCTCGCCGGACGCTATCCCTCCGACGCCTTCGCGGAGCTGCGGCCCCGGGTGGTGTGGGACCGCGTCGGCGGTACGGTCACGGGCCGCCCCGGCGCGCAGCGGCTCGCCGTCACCTCGGGCGGCACCATCCCCGACCGGGGCCTCTTCGGTGTCTTCCTGGCCGGGGCCGACCCGAAGAAGGGCGGCGGCCGGGTCGGTGAGCTGGACGAGGAGATGGTCTACGAGTCCCGCGTCGGTGACGTCTTCACGCTGGGCACCACGTCCTGGCGGATCGAGGACATCACCCGCGACCGGGTCCTCGTCTCCCCCGCCCCGGGGGTTCCGGGACGGCTGCCGTTCTGGAAGGGCGACCAGCTGGGCCGCCCCCTGGAGCTGGGCCGCGCCCTGGGCGCGTTCCTCCGCGAGATCGGCGGTCTCTCCGAGGAGGACGCCCGGCTCCGGCTGCTGGCCGCCGGGCTGGACGCCTGGGCGGCGGACAACATCCTGGCCTATCTGGACGAGCAGCGCCGGGCCTGCGGCCATGTCCCGGACGACCGGACGGTCCTGGTGGAGCGCTTCCGGGACGAGCTGGGCGACTGGCGGGTCGTCGTGCACTCCCCCTTCGGCGCCCAGGTGCACGCCCCCTGGGCGCTCGCCCTCTCCGCCCGCCTCGGTGAGCGGTACGGGATGGACGCCCAGGTCATGCACGCCGACGACGGGATCGTGCTGCGGCTCCCCGACGCGGACATGATGGGCCTGGACCTGCTGGACTTCGACGCCCCGCCCGCCACCACGGACGCGGGGAGCGGGGAAGCGGCCCCGCAGGCCTTCTCGTACGACAGCGAGCAGCCCCCCGTCGGCGCCACCGACGTCCTCTTCGACCAGGGCGAGGTGCAGCAGATCGTCACCGACCAGGTCGGTGGCTCGGCGCTGTTCGCCGCCCGCTTCCGGGAATGCGCCGCCCGGGCCCTGCTGCTGCCCCGGCGCTCCCCCGGCAAGCGCACCCCGCTCTGGCAGCAGCGCCAGCGCGCCTCCCAGCTGCTCCAGGTGGCCTCCGAGTTCGGTTCGTTCCCGATCGTCCTGGAAGCCGTCCGCGAATGCCTCCAGGATGTCTTCGACGTCCCCGGGCTCACGGAACTGATGGGGGATCTGGAGGCGCGCCGGGTGCGGCTGGTCGAGGTCACCACCCAGGAGCCCTCCCCGTTCGCCCGCTCCCTCCTCTTCGGGTACGTCGCCCAGTTCCTGTACGAGGGCGACTCACCGCTGGCCGAGCGGCGGGCCGCCGCCCTCTCCCTGGACTCCCACCTCCTGGCCGAGCTGCTGGGCCAGGCCGAGCTGCGCGAGCTGCTGGATCCCGAGGTCCTCACCGAGCTGGAGCGGGAGCTGCAGTGGCTCACCGAGGACCGACGGATCAAGGACGTCGAAGGGGTCGCGGACCTGCTGCGCGTGCTGGGCCCCCTCACCGAAGCCGAGCTGGCCGAGCGGGGCGCCGAGCCCTCCTGGGCGCCGGAGCTGGCGACGGCCCGCCGGGCGATCCGGGTCAGGATCGCCGGGGCCGACCACTGGGCGGCGATCGAGGACGCGGGGCGGCTGCGGGACGCTCTGGGCACAGCGCTGCCGGTCGGGGTTCCCGAGGCCTTCACCGAGCCGGTGAAGGACCCCCTGGGCGATCTCCTCGCCCGCTTCGCCCGGACCCACGGCCCGTTCACCGCCGCCCGGGCCGCCGAGCGGTTCGGGCTCGGCACCGCCGTCACGGACGGCGCGCTGCACCGGCTGGCCGCCGCCGGCCGCACCGTCCAGGGCGAGTTCCACCCGGCGGGCATCGGCCAGGAGTGGTGCGACGCCACGGTCCTGCGCCGCCTCCGCCGCCGCTCGCTGGCGGCGCTCCGCCAGGAGCTGGAGCCGGTGGAGCCCGCCGCGCTCGCCTCCTTCCTCCCGCAGTGGCAGCACTTCGGCTCCAGCGGTCTGCGGGGCATCGACGGACTGGCCCGTGCCGTCGAACAGCTCCAAGGGGCGCCTGTGCCCGCCTCGGCCCTGGAGAAGCTGATCCTGCCGAGCCGGGTCAGGGGGTACACCCCGGCGATGCTGGACGAGCTGACGACCACGGGCGAGGTGATCTGGGCCGGGGCCGGAGCGCTGCCCGGCAAGGACGGCTGGCTCTCCCTCTACCCCGCCGACAGCGCGCCCCTGCTCCTGCCCGCCCCTCACCCGCTGGAGCTGTCGGCGCTCCACGAGTCCCTGCTCACCGCTCTCTCGGGGGGTTACGGCCTCTTCTTCCGGCAGATCGCCGACCAGGTCCGGGCCACCACCCACCCGGACGCCTCCGACCAGCAGCTCGCCGACGCCCTCTGGGAACTGGCCTGGTCGGGCCGGCTCACCAACGACACCCTCGCCCCGCTCCGCTCGCTTCTCGGCTCGGGCCGGACGGCCGGTTCCACCGCCCACCGCGCCCGTCGCACCGTTCCGCGCGGACGGTACGGCTCCCTCACCCCGGCCGCCCGGCCCGTCTCCCGCACCGGCCCCCCGACGGTCTCGGGCCGCTGGTCCCTGCTGCCCGCGCGTGAGCCCGAGCCCACCCACCGCGCCCACGCCCTGGCCCGCACCCTCCTCGACCGGCACGGCGTGGTGACCCGGGGCGCGGTCCAGACGGAAGGGGTGGAGGGCGGCTTCTCCGCGACGTACCGCGTCCTGGCCGCCTTCGAGGACAGCGGGCAGGCCCGGCGGGGCTATGTGGTGGAAGGTCTGGGGGCCGCCCAGTTCGCGATGGACGGGGCGGTGGACCGGCTGCGGGCGGCCGCCACGGCCCGCGACCGCCGGGACCCGGGCACCGCGCCCCAGGCCCTGGTGCTCGCCGCCGCCGACCCGGCCAACGCGTACGGCGCCGCCCTGCCGTGGCCGGAGTCCCCGGACGGCGCCGGGCACAAGCCGGGCCGCAAGGCGGGGGCCCTGGTGGTCCTCGTCGACGGCGAGCTGACGCTCTACATGGAACGCGGTGGCAAGTCCCTGCTCGCCTGGCCGTCCGACCCCGGGTCCCCCGCACTGCTGGCCGCGGCCGAAGCCCTGGCCGCCGCCGCCCGCGCCGGGACCCTGGGCACGGTGACGGTGGAGCGGACGAACGGGGTCTCCGCCCTCACCTCGCCCCTGGGCCGGATCCTGGAGGCGGCCGGCTTCCTCGCCACCCCGAGAGGCCTGCGCCTGAGAGCCTGATCCGGAAGGCCGGGGCCCGCGCGGGGGCCGACCGTGCCCGGCGCCCCCGCGCCGCCCGGCCCTCCAGGCCCCCTCCAGCCAGCACCCGGCACCCGGCGCCCAGCACCCGCCCAGCGCCTCCCGCCTCCCGCCTCGCGGCGACGCCCCACCGAGACGCCCGTGCGCCCATCATGGAGGTATGCCCGAAGGAGACACCGTCCTGCAGACCGCCGCCCGGCTGCACGCAGCGCTGGCGGGCCGGGTCCTGACCCACGCCGACCTGCGCGTCCCCCGGTTCGCCACCTCCGACCTCAGCGGTCGTACGGTCCTCGACGTCACCGCACGCGGCAAGCATCTGCTGACCCGCGTCGAGGGCGGGCTCACCCTGCACAGCCACCTCAGGATGGACGGGGCCTGGCGGGTGTACGCACCGGGCGAGCGCTGGCGCGGCGGCCCCGGGCACCAGATCCGTGCCGTCCTCTCCAACACCGAGTACACCGCCGTCGGCTACCGGCTCCCCGTTCTCGAACTGCTCCGCACCGAGGAGGAGAGCAGGGCCGTCGGCCATCTCGGCCCCGATCTGCTCGGCCCGGACTGGGACCCCGACCTCGCCGTGGAACGCCTGCTCGCCGCCCCGGACCGCCCCCTCGGCGAAGCCCTCCTGGACCAGCGCAACCTGGCGGGCATCGGCAATGTCTACACGTGCGAGCTGTGCTTCCTGGTCCGCGTCACCCCCTGGCTCCCCGTGGGCGCCCTCCCCGACGGCACCCTCCCCCGGCTGGTCACCCTGGCCCACCGGCTCCTCGACGCCAACCGGTACCGCCCCACCCGCACCACCACCGTCCGCGCCGAACGCCGCCCCCGCCCGTACGCCACGGCCCCCGCGCCCCCGAAGCGGTCCCTGCCGCCCCCCCGCGTCCAGGAGCCCCTGTACGTCTACGGAAGGGACCGCCGCCCCTGCCTGCGCTGCGGCACCCCCGTCCGCAAGGCCGACAAGAACGACCGGCCCACGTACTGGTGCCCGTCCTGCCAATCCGGCCCCACACCGTAGAAGCTCAGGCCCGTGGAAGCCCGACCCGTAGAAGCCCGACCCGCCCAACGACTGACGGCTCGTCCGTCCAGCCGTACGGTCCCGCCCTGTCCAGCAGGCCAAGACGCTCGCCACCGAGCCGGGCCCGCACGCCGTACGGGTGAACACGGTGGCCCGGGGGCGGATCCGTACGCCGATGGCCGACCGGCACGACGCCGGACAGCGACAGCGGGCGGGGGCCGGACGGGCCGGATCCCGCCCCTGGGCCGGGCCGGTGAGCCCGAGGACATGGCCCACGCGGTGCTCCATCCGGCGACCGACACCTCGGCCCTCACGACCGGCCGGGCCCTCCGCCCGAACGGCGGCGTCGCCATGCCCGGGGAGCCCTCGCCACCGACCACCCCCGCTCCCGCTCCCGCTCCCGCTGCCATCTCGGCCCGGACATCGCCCGAAGCCGCCCCATGACCGCACGCCCCACACCGGCCCCCACAGGCCCCGCACGCCCCGCACCCGCCTCCCCCGGGCCAGAATCGGAATCGGAGCCGGAGCCGGAGCCGGAAGCAGCAGCGGAATCGGGCCCCGCCGCCGACCGCTCCCCGGACTCCACCGCCGCCACATGGACCGGCAGCAGGCTCAGCCCCCATCCGCCCGCCGCCACCGCGCCCTCCACCACACCGGCCTGCTCCGGCTGGAGCGCCAGTCGGAGCACCGCCCACCACCACAGCCCGCCGAGGACCAGCGCCGGCACCCATCGCCGCACCATCGCTGCCCTCCTGCGGCCGACACCCTTTCGGGCAGTTTCCCCTGGCAGCGCCCCCCTTGCATCCAGAACGCACGCCCGACGGCTCCCTCACACGCGCCCCATGCACGCACCTCCGCACATAGGCGAGTGCCCCCACCGGAACGGTGGAGGCACTCGGGAACAGCGGGGCGCGCGGCAAGCGCCCGGGAACGCTACTTGTCGTTGTCGCGCAACGAGTCCGTGACGCCCTTGGCGCGGTCTCCGACCTCGTCTGCCTTGTCCTTGGCAGCGGCCTTGGCCTGGTCGGCCTTGCCCTCGGACTCCTTGCGGCGGTCGCCGGTCAGCTTGCCGACGGCCTCCTTGCCCTTGCCCTTGAGCTTGTCCATGGCGTTGTCACCAGTCACGATGTTCGGTTCCTTCCGCTCAGGCACTTTCGGCCTGGAACATCCAGGCGTGCTTCTCGAGGTCTGCTGTCAGTGCGATCAGGATGTCCTGGGTGACGGGATCCGGCGCGTCGGTCACCTCGATGCGCTCCCGCATCCGGCCGATGACGACGCCCAGGGCGTCCACCAGCGCCTTCACCGCGTCGGTGTCCTTGACCCAGCCGTCGGAGACGGACCGGATGGCGGTCTCCTTGGCGACGGTCGTGGAGCGGCCGTCGGGGTTGACCCCGATCGCGGAGGCACGCTCGGCAACCGTGTCGGAGTGCTGCCGGGCCGTCGCGACCACGTCGTCGAGCTGGAGGTGGACAGACCGGAAGCGCGGGCCGACCACGTTCCAGTGGACCTGCTTTGCCACGAGGGAGAGGTCGATCAGATCGACCAGCGCGCCTTGCAGCGCTTCCCCGACGAGCTTGAGATCGCTCTCGGACAGTGGGCTCTTCACCACAGACATGCACACACTCCCATCCGTCAGGCGTACTGCGGACCGACGTCAGACGGTCCGCCGACCGTTTCGGCGCACCACCCACGATGGCACAAATCAAGCAAAACAGTCATGTTGGCCTCCACCTCCGTCTGCCCGCTCTCCAGCGCCTCACACGCCCCGTCCGCGGGGAAGAAGAAAATCCCGGCCGGTCCCTGTGGGGGACCGACCGGGACTCCGGCCGAGCACTGCTGCCTGTCGTCGCGCGCGGATCAGGCGGCGACCACGTCCACCGCTTCCGCGGGCGTCTTGATGGTCACGCGTCCCGACGGCACTCCTGCGACCGACGAGACGGAGACGGAATTGAGCATCGGACGAACCGGTACTGGGACCGGATCACTCGCAGCCGCCGACTCGGCCAGCTCCGCGAGCGACAGTTCGTCGCTCACCTCTCGCATGAGCTCGGACATCCGTACGTCAAGCGCGTCGCAAATCGCGGAGAGCAGCTCGGAGGATGCCTCCTTCTGCCCCCGCTCCACCTCGGACAGATAACCGAGCGAGACCCGGGCGGACGAGGAGACTTCGCGCAGAGTACGGCCTTGGCGCTGGCGCTGCCGACGCAGCACGTCACCCAGCAGGCGACGGAGCAGAATCATCGGTGGCTCCCTCCTCGGACCGCGTAGCCGCATCCTTCACGCCCTACCGTACCGCCTTGCGCTGCGGCCGTGCGGGGAGCGATGTCGTGTTCACTCAGGGCTGCAAACATCAATTCCCCCCGATCTGTTCCGTATCCTGTGCCCGCACATTTCCGTCGAGTTCGTTCGCGAGGAGTTCGAGGACGCTTCGCACACTCTCTCTACGGATGTCCGCCCTGGAACCATTCAACCGCAGAGCCGACACTTTCTCGACGCCTGAAGGTCCCGCGACGGCCACATAGACCGTTCCGACGGGCCGCCCGTCCTGCGGCTCGGGGCCTGCGACCCCGGTCGTGGCGATCCCCCAGTCCGCGCCGAGCGCATGCCGTACCCCGGCCGCCATCTGCCGCGCGACCTCGGGATCGACGGCCCCGCGCTCCGCCAGCAGCGCCCCGTCCACCCCGAGGATCTCCCTCTTGAGGGCCGTGGCGTACGCCGTCAGCGAGCCCCGGAAGGACCGGGAGGCGCCGGGTACGGCGGTGAGGTCCGCGGCCACCAGGCCGCCCGTCAGTGATTCGGCGACGGCGAGGGTCTCCCCACGCTCCACCAGCCGCCCCAGCACCCGGGCAGCGGCTGTCACCGCTCGGCCTCCGCGCCGTCCCGCGCTCCCCCGACGGGCTCCACGGGCATCGCGTCACCAGCCACGACCGGACCGGAACCGTTCGCGCCACCGGCCACTCCCGCAGCCGAGCCGGAACCGCCGACACCGTCGGAAACCGCCCCGGCCGCACCCACCGCGCCGACAGCCCCCGCGCCGGCGACAGCGCCGGCCCCGGGCGACCCCGCGGCCTCCTGGAGCGCCTCCGCCGTGCGCCCCACGGCCGCACGCTCGGCGGCCAGGCTCCGGCGGCGCAGGACGACGGCCTGGCGTACGTAGTCGAGACCGGTGACCACCGTCAGCACCACGGCCACCATCATCACCCAGAACCGCAGGGTGGCCAGGGGTCCGGTGAGCATCAGGACATACATCCCGGCCGCCGTCCCCTGGGCCAGGGTCTTGAGCTTGCCGCCCCGGCTGGCCGGGATCACGGCGTGCCGGATCACCCAGAACCGCATGAGCGTGATGCCCAGCTCACGGGCGAGGATCACCCCGGTGATCCACCACGGCAGATCGCCCAGGACCGACAGCGAGATCAGCGCGGCCCCCATGATCGCCTTGTCCGCGATCGGGTCCGCGATCTTCCCGAAGTCCGTGACCAGGTTGTACGTCCGGGCCAGATGACCGTCGAAGAGGTCGGTGATCATGGCGATGGCGAAGGCCGCCCAGGCGAACGAGCGCCAGGCCGGGTCGTAGCCGCCGTTGTGGAACAGCAGCAGGACGAACCCGGGCACGAGCAGCAGCCGCACCATGGTCAGGATGTTGGCGATGTTCCACAGGCTGGCCTGGTTGACGGCCGCAGCGCCCAGCTTGCCGCCGCGGACCGGCTTCGCGCCGGAGCCGCCTGCCGCGGATGCCGGGACTCCCGTCATCTGGCTGCCTCCGCAAGCTCGTGGTGTTCGGCCACCAGGTCGACGCCCTCGGTGCCCACTGCCTTCGCCTCGACCATACGGCCCGGCACGAGACCCTCGCGTGTGGTGAAGACCACCTGGCCATCCGTTTCGGGAGCCTGGTGGGCGGCGCGGCCGATCGCGACCTCACCGTCCTCGTCCGACTCGATGGACTCCACGAGCACCTGGAGGGTCTCCCCGACGCGCTCCTCGGCGCGCTGCGAGGTCAGCTCCTCGGCCAGCTGGGAGATGTGGGCGAGCCGCTCCGCGATGGTGTCGGCGTCGAGCTTGTTCTCGTAGCCGAGGGCCTCGGTCCCCTCCTCGTCGGAGTAGCCGAAGACGCCGATGGCGTCGAGGCGGGCGCCGGTGAGGAAGCGTTCCAGCTCCGCGAGGTCGGCCTCGGTCTCGCCGGGGAAGCCGACGATGAAGTTGGAGCGGGCGCCGGCCTCGGGGGCCTTGCTCCGGATGGTGTCCAGCAGCTCCAGGAAGCGGTCGGTGTCACCGAAGCGGCGCATCGCGCGCAGCACGCCGGGGGCGGAGTGCTGGAAGGAGAGGTCGAAGTACGGGGCGACCTTCGGCGTCGAGGTGAGGACGTCGATGAGGCCGGGGCGCATCTCGGCGGGCTGGAGGTAGCTGACCCGGATGCGCTCGATGCCGTCCACGTCGGCCAGCTCGGGCAGCAGGGTCTCCAGCAGGCGGATGTCCCCGAGGTCCTTGCCGTACGAGGTGTTGTTCTCGGAGACGAGCATGACCTCCTTGACCCCCTGCTCGGCCAGCCAGCGGGTCTCCTGGAGCACGTCGGAGGGGCGGCGGGAGATGAAGGAGCCGCGGAAGGAGGGGATGGCGCAGAAGGAACAGCGGCGGTCGCAGCCGGAGGCGAGCTTCACCGAGGCGACGGGGCTGGTGCCGAGTCGGCGGCGCAGCGGGGCTCGCGGCCCGGAGACCGGGGCGACGCCTTCGGGAAGGTCCGCGGGGGCCGGGGCGGGCGCCTCCTGGGCGTGGCCCGGCAGGGAGACGGCGGCGGACTGACGCTCGGCGGGGCTGATCGGCAGCAGCTTGCGGCGGTCGCGCGGGGTGTGCGAGGCGTGGATGCCGCCGTTGAGGATGGTCTGGAGCCGGTCGGAGATGTCGGCGTAGTCGTCGAACCCGAGGACGCCGTCCGCCTCCGGCAGGGCCTCGGCGAGGTCCTTGCCGTAGCGCTCGGCCATGCAGCCGACGGCGACGACGGCCTGGGTGCGGCCGTGGTCCTTGAGATCGTTGGCTTCGAGCAGGGCGTCGACGGAGTCCTTCTTGGCGGCTTCGACGAACCCACAGGTGTTGACGACTGCGACATCCGCGTCGGAGGCATCCTCGACGAGGTCCCAGCCGTCCGCTGCCAAGCGGCCTGCAAGCTCCTCCGAGTCCACCTCGTTACGGGCGCAGCCAAGAGTGACAAGGGCGACGGTACGGCGTTCGGGCATGGACTCAAGACTACTTCGTCCCGGCGGCCCTCCCGCCGTGCAGGGTTGCCCGCCCCCGCCGCTGTTACTCCGCGTAGCAGGCCGGGAAGGGGCCGGGAACGGCGACGGGGGCCCGGCACTGGGCCGGGCGCCCGTCGGCGCGGTGCGAAGGCGCGGGGTCAGCCGGCCTCGGGGTCACCCTTGGTGTAGGTGAGCCGTTCGACCTGACCCGGCTCGAAGCGGTCCTGGAGCTTCTTGCCGTTGACGAAGAGTTCGATCGCCCCGGCGTTGCCGAGGACGAGGTCGATGCGCTCCTTGTCCTGGAAGGTCTTGGACTCGCCTTCGAGGAGCAGCCCGTCGAAGAGCAGCCGGCCGTTGTGGTCCTTGACGGAGATCCAGCTCTTGCCCTGGTTGGCGCCGAGCTTGACCGTCACCTTGTCCCGGGGGGCGGCGGCGATGGCACTCTCGGAGGGCACGGGCTCGGGGTCGGCCGGCTTGGTGGTGGTGGGTTTGGCGGCGGTCTTGTCGGGCTTGGAGCCCTCCGCGACCTGGGCGGTGTTCGAGGGCTTGTCGTCCCCGCCGTTGAAGAGGGTGAAGCCGACGAAACCGATCACGGCGACGATGGCCGCGACCATGGCCGCGGTCCAGTTGGGCCGCCGCGGTTCGGAACGGATGCGCTCCGCCTCGAACAGGGGTGCCGCGGGGGTCGGCGCGGGACGGCCGCCGTGATCACCGTCGTACCGCTCGACCAGGGGTTCCGGGTCGATACCGACGGCACGGGCGATGTTGCGGATGTGGCCGCGTGCGTAGACGTCACCGCCGCAGCGCGAGAAGTCGTCCTCCTCGATCGCGTGCACGATGGGGATGCGCACCCGGGTGGAGCTGCTGACTTCCTCGACCGTCAGACCCGCGGCGATGCGGGCCTGCTGAAGGGTACGACCGATCGAAGGCCGGTCGTCTTCGGGGGAGTTGCCGATGGACACGGGGGCGCCTTTCGAGCGTGAGCCACCTGCTGGATGTTCAGTCTAGGGGGGGTACGAAAGGGAGGGGCAACCGGGAGGGAGGACTTTGTACGCCATCGGGTTCGCCGGGCGGCCCCGGGACCCCCTCCGCGGACGGAGCGGGCCCGGGACCGTGCCCCTGTCGAGGACTGGGCAACCTGGAGTGGGCCGAACAGGGTAGGGAGCTACGGGCTGGACAGGAGGGGGGTGGAACACCGTTCCATCCCCCTCCAACTTGACGTACGACCGCGCGAAACGGTTGCCCACAGAACCTTTACGGATGGATTCGCCTGTACGGAGTCGGCCCACCGCGTGCGGAACCGGGCAGCCGCCGCGGACCGGGCCCCTTCTGCGGGGCAGCCCTCAGGGAGCGGATTCCCCGCGGATGACGGCCAACACCCCGTCCAGCTCATCGGGCTTCACCAGGACGTCGCGTGCTTTGGACCCCTCGCTGGGGCCGACGATGGAACGCGACTCCATCAGGTCCATCAGCCGCCCCGCCTTCGCGAAGCCGACGCGCAGCTTGCGCTGGAGCATCGAGGTCGACCCGAACTGGGTGGAGACGACCAGCTCGGCGGCCTGGCAGAGCAGGTCCAGGTCGTCGCCGATGTCCTCGTCGATCTCCTTCTTCTGCTTCGTACCGACCACGACGTCGTCCCGGAAGACCGGGGCCATCTGGTCCTTGCAGTGCTGGACGACGGCCGCGACCTCGTCCTCGGTGACGAAGGCGCCCTGCATACGGGTGGGTTTGTTGGCGCCCATGGGGAGGAACAGCCCGTCGCCCTTGCCGATGAGCTTCTCGGCGCCGGGCTGGTCGAGGATGACCCGGCTGTCGGCGAGGGAGGAGGTGGCGAAGGCGAGCCGGGAGGGGACGTTCGCCTTGATGAGCCCGGTGACCACGTCGACCGAGGGGCGCTGGGTGGCGAGCACCAGGTGGATGCCGGCGGCGCGGGCGAGCTGGGTGATGCGGACGATGGAGTCCTCGACGTCACGCGGGGCGACCATCATCAGGTCGGCCAGCTCGTCGACGATCACCAGCAGGTACGGGTACGGCGACAGCTCGCGCTCGCTGCCCTCGGGGAGCTTGACCTTCCCCTCCCGTACCGCCTTGTTGAAGTCGTCGATGTGCCGGTAGCCGAAGGCGGCCAGGTCGTCGTAGCGCAGATCCATCTCCCGTACGACCCATTGGAGCGCCTCGGCGGCCTTCTTGGGGTTGGTGATGATCGGCGTGATCAGGTGCGGAATGCCTTCGTACGCGGTCAGCTCGACGCGCTTGGGGTCGACGAGGACCATCCGGACGTCCTCCGGGGTGGCCCGCACCATGATCGAGGTGATCAGGCAGTTGATGCAGGACGACTTTCCGGACCCGGTGGCTCCGGCCACCAGCATGTGCGGCATCTTCGCCAGGCTGTGCATGACGTAGCCGCCCTCGACGTCCTTGCCGAAGGCCACCATCATCGGGTCGTCGTCCTCGGAGAGCCGCAGCACGTCTCCCAGGTTGACCATCTCGCGGTCGCTGTTGGGGATCTCGATCCCGACCGCCGACTTCCCCGGGATCGGCGAGATGATCCGCACGTCCGGGCTGGCCACCGCGTAGGCGATGTTCTTGGTCAGCGCCGTGATCTTCTCGACCTTGACGGCCGGGCCCAGCTCCACCTCGTAACGGGTGACCGTCGGCCCCCGGGTGAAGCCGGTGACCGCCGCGTCCACCTTGAACTCGCTGAAGACGGTGGTGAGCGACTCGACCACGAGGTCGTTGGCGGCGCTGCGGGTCTTGCCGGGTCCGCCGCGCTCCAGCAGGTCGAGCGAGGGGAGGGAGTACGTGATGTCACCGGAGAGCTGGAGCTGTTCGGCGCGGGCGGGCAGCCCGGTCGAGGCCTCGGGGGCCGGCTTGGTGAGGTCGGGCACTCCCCCGGAGCGCTCCGCCGCGTCGCCGGACTCGGGCAGGGCCTTCCGGACCCCCGGCCTGGGCCGCTCGGCCTCGGCCTCCCGGGCCCCGGGCACGGGCGTGCCGGTGCGCTCCCGGTCCGCCGAGACGCCCTGGGTCAGGTCCGCGACGACCGGCGAGGGCGGCATGCCGTTGAGTACGGCCCCGTCCAGCGCGGCGGCCGCGGCGGCGGCCACGTCCACCGCGTCCAGGGGGCGGTTCATCACGGGCTGCGCGGCGGGCCTGCGAGGCCTCCTGCGCCGGGAGAGGGCCTCCTCCTCGGCGCTGTCGTGGTCGTACACGGCGTCGGGGTCCCGGCGGCGGGCGGAGCCGCGCCGCGTCCCGGCGGGCAGCGCCTCGCGCCACTGCTCCTCGTACCGTTCGTCGTCGTGCTCGCTGCCCGCGCCCGGCTCGTACGCCGGTTCCACGATGCCGAGGCGGACGCCGAGCTGCCGGAGCCGGCGCGGGATGGCGTTGACCGGGGTCGCGGTGACGACGAGGAGACCGAAGACGGTGAGCAGCACGAGCAGCGGTACGGCGAGGACCTCGCCCATCATGAAGATCAGCGGCTTGGAGACGGCCCAGCCGACCAGCCCGCCCGCGTCCTGCATCGCCTCCGTGCCGTCGTCGCGCCCCGGCGCGCCGCACGCGATGTGGACCTGGCCGAGCACGCCGATGACCAGGGCGGAGAGCCCGATGACGATCCGGCCGTTGGCATCGGGCCGCTCCGGATACAGGATGAGCCGTACGGCCATGGCGCCGAGCAGTATCGGCGCGAGCAGATCGAGCCGGCCGAACGCCCCGGTCACCAGCATCTCGACCAGGTCGCCGACCGGCCCCTGGAGGTTCGACCAGGTGCCGGCGGCGACGATCAGCGCGAGGCCCAGGAGCAGGAGCGCGAGGCCGTCCTTGCGGTGGGCGGGGTCAAGTCCCTTCGCACCGCGCCCTATGGAGCGGAACACCGCTCCGATGCCGTGGGCCGTGCCGAGCCAGATGGCGCGCACGAGCCGGTACACGCCGTTGGTGGGGGACGGTGCGGGTTTGGGCGCGGGCCGCTTGGCCCCCGCCTTCCTGGCGGGTGCCTTCTTCGCGGGCGCGGGCGCTTTCTTCGGGGCGGCCTTCTTGGCGGGCGCGGCCTTCTTGGCCGGCCCTGGCGTACGGCCGGCGCGCTTCGCGGCGCCCGCTGCGGACGGGGATCCCTTGCCGGACGTACGTGAGGCCATGGTGCCGAGGTTACCGCTGTCCACGCCCGTGAAGACGTTCGCCTACGGGTTCACCCGACCGTGTCGCCGCCCTGCGACCGGGAGCTGACAAGCCCTCAGGGCGAGGGGCGCAACCGGCGGGGGCGGGGGCGCCTGCGCCCGCTTCCGGGATACGTACGACTGGAGCTGGGCGGCTAGTTCTGCGCGGGCAGGATGCCGGCGCCGCCGCCCGTGCCCGGCTCCAGCGCGTCGAGGGCGCGGCGCAGTCCGGTCAGCTTGCGTTCGAGGTGGGCGGCCGTGGCGACTGCCGCCGCGTCGGCGGACTCGTCGTCGAGCTGTTTGGAGAGGGCTTCCGCCTGCTCCTCGACCGCCGCGAGCCGCGCGGAGAGTTCGGCCAGCAGACCGGCCGGTTCCTTCTCGTGCGCCCCGCCCGCGTGTCCGTCGCCCTCCAACTGGAGCCTCAGAAGCGCGGCCTGCTCGCGGAGCTTGCAGTTCTTCATGTACAGCTCGACGAAGACGGAGACCTTGGCGCGCAGCACCCACGGGTCGAACGGCTTGGAGATGTAGTCCACCGCACCGGCCGCGTATCCCCGGAAGGTGTGGTGCGGGCCGTGGTTGATCGCGGTGAGGAAGATGATCGGGATGTCCCGGGTCCGCTCACGCCGCTTGATGTGGGCGGCGGTCTCGAAACCGTCCATGCCCGGCATCTGGACGTCCAGCAGGATGACCGCGAAGTCGTCCGTGAGCAGCGCTTTGAGCGCCTCCTCCCCTGACGATGCCCGGACCAGTGTCTGATCGAGCGCAGAGAGGATGGCCTCCAGCGCCAGCAGATTCTCCGGCCGGTCATCGACCAGGAGGATCTTGGCCTTCTGCACCATGGCCCGCCCTCCTCGCCCCGGAAACGCACCGGGTGCCGCCCCAGGGGACGACTCCCTTACGCCGTCCGTCCTTGTGCCGGTCATGGTAGCTGCACCCCGCCCGTCACCACACCCTGTCACCGCGATGTCACTGTGCACATACCGCAAACGCGGTGGGAGACCAGAAGGTTCCCCGGATGCAGCGGTTTCACACCCGTTCGCGCACAGTCGGTCAACAACTCACACCGATTCACTCCCTATCCGATCACTCTCCGTGCATCCACCGCTCCATCACCGCAAGCAGATGGTCAGGGTCGACCGGTTTCGTCACATAGTCGGAGGCACCGCAGTCGATCGCCTTCTCCCGGTCGCCCTTCATCGCCTTCGCGGTCAGCGCGACGATCGGCAGTCCGGCGAACTGCGGCATCCGCCGGATCGCGGTCGTGGTCGCGTACCCGTCCATCTCGGGCATCATGATGTCCATCAGCACGACCGTCACATCGTCGTGCTGCTCCAGGACTTCGATCCCCTCACGGCCGTTCTCCGCGTACAGCACGGAGAGTCCGTGCTGCTCCAGCACGCTGGTGAGCGCGAAGACGTTGCGGATGTCGTCGTCGACGATGAGCACCTTCTCACCTCGGAACCGGAACGTCCGCCGGGGCTCCACCGCCTCCTCCGCCGCACTCGCACCGGCCTGCACCCACTCCTCCTGCGCAACGGTCTCGCCCTGCGCCCGACCGGCGGGCAGCGCGGGCCGCCTGGCCGCGTCCCCGAGGGCCTTGCGGCGGCGCCGGAACACCCCCGCGGAGTTGGCCGGGTCACCGAGCGGGGCGGACTCGCCGCCCTGGGGCGCCTTCCCGTTCTCGACCCCGGCGGCCAGCCCCTCCCCCGCACCGGAACCCACCTGCGGGAAGCCCTGCGGCGGCAGTTCGGCCCGGTGCAGCGGCAGGTACAGGGTGAAGGTCGACCCCCGGCCCGGCTCGCTCGCCGCGTGGATCTCGCCGCCGAGCAGCCGTGCGATCTCCCGGCTGATGGAGAGCCCGAGTCCCGTACCGCCGTACTTGCGGCTCGTCGTCCCGTCCGCCTGCTTGAACGCCTCGAAGATCACCAGCATCTTGCTGGACGCGATCCCGATCCCGGTGTCGGTCACGGAGAACGCGATCAGGTCCGCGTCGGCGTCCCGCAGCGAGCCGGCCTCCAGCAGATGCTCCCTGATCGCGTTCGGCACATCGGCGCCGGCCGGCCGGATCACCAGCTCCACCGCGCCGCTGTCGGTGAACTTCACCGCGTTCGACAGCAGGTTGCGCAGCACCTGGAGCAGGCGCTGCTCATCGGTGTGCAGGGTGGCGGGCAGCTCCGGCGAGACCCGCACGGAGAAGTCGAGCCCCTTCTCCGCGGTGAGCGGGCGGAAGGTCGCCTCCACGTAGTCGACCAGCTGGACCAGGGCGATCCGGGTCGGACTGACGTCCATCTTGCCCGCCTCGACCTTCGACAGGTCCAGAATGTCGTTGATCAGCTGGAGCAGGTCGGAACCGGCCCCGTGGATCGTCTCGGCGAACTCCACCTGCTTCGGCGAGAGGTTGCCCTCGGCGTTGTCCGCCAGCAGCTTGGCCAGGATCAGCAGCGAGTTGAGCGGGGTGCGCAGCTCGTGCGACATGTTCGCCAGGAACTCGGACTTGTAGCGCATCGAGACCGCGAGCTGCTCGGCACGCTCCTCCAGCACCTGCCGCGCCTCCTCGATCTCGGTGTTCTTCACCTCGATGTCGCGGTTCTGCTGGGCCAGCAGCTCGGCCTTCTCCTCCAGTTCGGCGTTGGACGCCTGGAGGGCCTTCTGCCGGTTCTCCAACTCCTGCGAGCGGTCGCGCAGTTGCTCGGTCAGCTCCTGCGACTGCTCAAGGAGCTTCTCCGTCTTGGTGTTGACGCTGATGGTGTTCACGCTCGTCGCGATCATCTCGGCGAGCTGGTTGAGGAAGTCCCGCTGGATGTGGGTGAACGGCTGGAAGGAGGCCAGCTCGATCACGCCGAGCACCTTGCCCTCGAAGAGCACCGGCAGCACGATCACATGGGCGGGCGGCGCCTCCCCGAGGCCGGAGGAGATCTTCAGATAGCCCGGCGGCACGTTGTCGACCTGGATCGTCCGCTTCTCCTCGGCCGCCGTCCCGATGAGCGTCTCACCGGGACGGAACGAGGTCGGCATCGACCCGGCGGAGTAGCCGTAACTCCCCCGCATCCGCAGCTCGTACGCACCGTCGTCGCCGTTGTCCGGACCCACCTCGTCCGAGTCGCCCGGCGACATGGCCAGGAAGAACGCGCCGTGCTGCGCCGAGACCACCGGTGTCAGCTCGCTCATGATCAGCGAGGCCACGTCGTCCAGATCGCGGCGGCCCTGCATCAGACCGGAGATCCGGGCCAGGTTGCCCTTGAGCCAGTCCTGCTCCTTGTTGGCGAGCGTGGTGTCGCGCAGGTTGGCGATCATCGTGTTGATGTTGTCCTGGAGTACCTGGATCTCACCGGCAGCGTCCACGTCGATCTTCAGGTTGAGATCGCCTCGCGTCACCGCCGTGGCGACGGCCGCGATGGCCCGCACCTGGCGGGTCAGGTTCCCGGCCATCTCGTTCACCGACTCGGTGAGGTCGCGCCAGGTGCCGTCCACGTCCCGCACCCGCGCCTGACCGCCCAGCTGCCCCTCGGTGCCCACCTCACGGGCCACCCGGGTCACTTCCTCGGCGAACGAGGAGAGCTGGTCGACCATCGTGTTGATGGTGTTCTTCAGCTCCTGGATCTCACCGCGCGCATCGATGTCGATCTTCTTCGTCAGATCGCCCTTGGCGATGGCCGTGGTGACCGTGGCGATCTGCCGCACCTGACCGGTCAGGTTGGAGGCCATCGAGTTCACGGACTCCGTGAGGTCCTTCCAGGTCCCCGACACGCCCGGCACCCGGGCCTGACCGCCCAGCTCGCCTTCCGTACCCACCTCACGGGCCACACGCGTGACCTCGTCCGCGAACGAGGAGAGCGTCGTCACCATGGTGTTGACGGTGTCCGCCAGCTCCGCGACCTCGCCGCGCGCCTCCACGGTGACCTTCTTCGTCAGATCGCCGTTGGCGACCGCGGAGGAGACCCGGGAGATGTTCCGCACCTGGCTTGTCAGGTTGTTGGCCATCAGGTTGACGTTGTCACTGAGGTCCTTCCAGATGCCGGTCGCCCCGCGCACCCGCGCCTGACCGCCGAGAATCCCCTCGGTACCCACCTCACGGGCCACACGCGTGACCTCGTCCGCGAAGTTCAGCAGCTGGTCGACCATCGTGTTGACGGTGGTGACCAGTTCGAGGATCTCGCCCTTGGCATCGACGGTGATCTTCTTGGAGAGATCGCCCTTGGCGACCGCGGTGGTGACCTCCGCGATGTTGCGGACCTGAAGGGTCAGGTTGTTCGCCATGCCGTTGACGGACTGGGTGAGGTCCTTCCACGTACCGGAGACGCCCTGCACCTCGGCCTGACCGCCGAGAATGCCCTCCGTACCCACCTCGCGGGCGACCCGCGTCACCTGCTCCGCGAAGTTCGAGAGCTGGTCCACCATCGTGTTGAGGGTGTTCTTCAGCTCCAGGATCTCGCCGCGCGCGTCCACGTCGATCTTCTGCGACAGGTCACCGCGCGCCACCGCCGTGGCGACCTGCGCGATGTTGCGGACCTGAGCGGTCAGGTTCCCGGCCATCCCGTTCACCGAGTCGGTGAGATCGCGCCACACTCCCGCCACACCCGGCACCTGCGCCTGACCGCCGAGCCGCCCGTCCGTACCCACCTCACGGGCGACGCGGGTCACCTGGTCGGCGAAGGCCGAGAGCTGGTCGACCATGGTGTTGATCGTGTTCTTCAGCTCCAGGATCTCGCCCCGGGCATCCACGTCGATCTTCTGCGACAGGTCGCCCCTCGCCACCGCCGTCGTCACCTGGGCGATCTGCCGCACCTGGGAGGTCAGGTTGCCGGCCATGAAGTTGACGGAGTCCGTCAGCTCCTTCCACGTACCGGAGACACCGTCCACCCGGGCCTGACCGCCGAGACGGCCCTCGGTGCCCACGTCCCGGGCCATCCGCGTCACCTGGTCCGCGAAGCTGGACAGCTGCGCCACCATCGTGTTGACGGTGTTCTTCAGCTCCAGCATCTCCCCGGCCACGTCCACGGTGACCTTCTGGGAGAGGTCACCGTTGGCGACGGCCGTGGTCACCTGCGCGATGTCCCGCACCTGGCCGGTGAGGTTGCGGAAAGCGGTGTTCACCGAGTCGGTGAGGTCCTTCCACGTCCCCGCGGCCCCCGGCACCTGGGCCTGACCGCCGAGACGGCCCTCCACGCCGACCTCGCGGGCGACACGGGTCACCTCGGAACCGAACGACTGGAGCTGGTCCACCATCGTGTTGACGGTGTTCTTCAGCTCCAGCATCTCCCCGGCCACGTCGACCGTGACCTTCTGCGACATGTCACCGCTGGCCACCGCGGTCGTCACCTGCGCGATGTCCCGCACCTGTGTGGTCAGGTTCCGGAAGACCGTGTTCACCGAGTCGGTGAGGTCCTTCCACGTCCCCGCGGCCCCCGGCACCTGGGCCTGGCCACCGAGGAGTCCTTCACCACCGACCTCGCTCGCCACACGTGTCACTTCGTCCGCGAAGGTACGCAGCGTCTCGGTCATCTGGTTGATCGTCTCGGCGAGCTGGGCGACCTCGCCGCGCGCGCTCACCGTGACCTTCTGCGTCAGGTCACCACTGGCGACCGCCGTCGTCACCTCCGCGATCCCGCGCACCTGGGAGGTGAGGTTGCCCGCCATCGTGTTGACGGAGTCCGTGAGGTCCTTCCACACTCCGGCCACGCCCGGCACGGTCGCCTGACCGCCCAGCTCGCCTTCCGTGCCCACCTCACGGGCGACGCGCGTCACCTCCGAGGAGAACGAGGAGAGCTGGTCGACCATCGTGTTGACGGTGTTCTTCAACTGGAGCATCTCACCGGCCACATGGACGGTGACCTTCCGCGACAGATCCCCCTTGGCCACCGCCGTCGTCACCAGCGCGATGTCCCGGACCTGAGCGGTGAGCCGGTACGCCATCGTGTTGACGGAGTCCGTGAGGTCCTTCCAGGACCCGGACATCCCCCGCACCTGCGCCTGCCCGCCGAGCTTGCCCTCGGTGCCGACCTCCACCGCGACGCGCGTCACCTGCTCGGTGAAGACCGACAGCTGGTCGACGAGGTTGTTGACCGTACGGGCGACCTTCAGGAACTCGCCGCGCAGCGGCCGTACCGTCTCGTCCGTCGTGTGCGAGCGCAGCTCCATCCGCTGCTCCAGGTCACCGTCGGCCACCGCCGACAGCACCCGGCCCACCTCGGAGACCGGCCGCGCGAGATCGTCGACCAGCTCGTTGGACGCGTCGATCGCGGCCGCCCAGGAGCCCTCCAGAGCTCCCGTCTCCAGCCGTTCGGTCAGCTTGCCCTCGCGCCCGACCACTCTCCGCACCCGCGCCAGCTCGCCGGTGAGGTGCAGATTGCGGTCCGCGACCTCGTTGAAGACCGCCGCGATCTCGGTGAGCACACCGTCGCCGGAGACGGTCAGCCGCCTGCGGAAATTGCCGTCGCGCATCGCCACGAGACCCGCCAGCAGTCTGTTCAGAGCTGCCGCGTCGACCTCGACGGTGCCATTGCGCTGTTTTTTCACGGACTGTCCGCCTTTTGTGCGCGTATGAGAACCCCGCGCCGCCACGCCAGACTCCACCGTGTCCCTCCCGCAGGGTTGACCGTTCGGCTCGGGCCTATCCGGAAGTTTGCCCAGTTCCACTTTGGCTCACCGCCCCAGCACACCGTCAACGGGTGACCGGGCGGACGTCAAATCGTTGCAACGTACCAGGCCGGAACAGGTCGACGGGCGACCTCCCCCACTCACACCCCGTCCCCGCCACCGGGATGCCTACGCGTGCGCCCCGCCCACGGCCCCGTACCGTCCTGTCCCGATCTCGGCCCTCGTGTACCCGGCACCCTTGACGAACGTCTAGCCTGGCAAGCGAATCGAAGCGGCGAGAAACGGGCACAGGACTCGGGGAAGCGACGAGACACCATATGGGGAGTGCTGTGATCACCGCGCGCGCGGCCGCCACCTTCGAACCGGTCGGGCGCTCGGTCGCGACCGCCCGCGCCTTTGTCCGGGACACCCTCCAGGGGTGGGGATACAACGATGTCGTCGACGACGCCGTCGTCCTCACCAGCGAGTTGGTCACCAACGCGGTGATCCACGCGGGCACGGCGGCCGACGTACTCTGCCTCCGTACCGAGGACGGCGTACGCGTCGAGGTCGCCGACCACTATCCGGAGCGTGAGGTCCCGCTCCAGAGCAGCGGGCTCGACTTCGGCTCCCCGGACCGCGAGAACGGCCGGGGCCTCCTGCTCTGCGCGGCCCTGGCCGCCCGCTGGGGCGTCGAATACACCCCCACGCGCAAACATGTCTGGTTCCAGCTGGACCTCCCCGAGCGCCCGGTAGGCATCCGCTCCGCCGGACCGCTGCTGCCGACCGCGCTGCTGCCGGTGGCGGACCAGCGGGTACGGGTGGCCGTCGTCCAGATCGACCAGTCCGGCTCGATCGCCGCCTGGAACGACGACGCGGCCTTCCTCTTCGGTCACGCGGCGGACCAGGTCGCCGGCAAGCAGCTCACCGACTTCGTGGCCTGGCCGCACACCCCGGGCACCAACACCGGCATCGCGGACGCGCTCCGGCTCTCCCGCTGGGAGGGCAGCTACGGCATCCGCTGCGCCGACGGCCGGATCACCCCCGTCTACGCCTCACACCTGCGGGTCCGCGACACCGAGGGCGAACCGTCCACGGTCTGCCTGCTCGTCCGCGACCACGAGCGCGCCGTCCTGCAGTCCCCGGTCCGCGCCCCGGTCTCCGACTCCTCCGCCGAGAACCGCACCACGGACCCGTTCGAGGTCTTCATCGGCTCCCCCGCCCCCGACGACCTGGACGGCCTGCTCCAGCGGACGGTCGAGCGGGCCCGCGACATGCTCGACGCGGACGCCGCGTTCCTCCTGCTGGCCACGGACGACGAGACGGAGCTGGAGGTCCGCGCCACGACCGGCCTGCCCTCCGCCCGCCAGCGCTTCGCCAGAGTGCCCGTGGAAGCCGGAACGGGCCGCTACGGCTCCGCCCGCATGCCGGCCGTCCACGAGGACCTCACGGCCGTCCCCGGCGCCGTCCCGCTCCTCACCGACACCGGGATGCGCTCGGTCGTCACGGTCCCGCTCAAGGTCGAGGGCCGTCTGACGGGCTCCCTGGGCGTCGCGGCCGAGGCTCCGGGACGCTACTCGAACGAGGAGGCCCTGCGCCTCCAGTTCGCCGCCGATCGCATCGCCCTGGCCGTCGAGTCCGCCCGCCTCGGTGAGCTGGAACGGCTCCGCCGTGGCTCCCTCTCGTTCCTGGTCGAGGCCTCCGACCTGCTGGCCGGGACGCTGGACCGCGACCAGACGCTGGCGCTGATGGCTCAGATGACGGTCCCGACCCTGGCCACCTGGTGCGCGGTCTACACGATCGCGGACCAGTCCTCGGACCCGTACCTCTCGTACGTGCTCCACGAGGACGAGGACCTCATCGACGGCCTCAAGGCCCTGCTCTCCAAGATCGCCCCGCCAGACCCGGTCCCGACGCCGGGCGCCCGCATCTGGGCCGCCCCGTCCGAGGCCGGCCACCGGGCCGCTCTCTCCACCTCCACCCGCAGCCTGGACCACGACGCGCCGCTGAGCATGTCCACGGCCACCCGCACCATCCTCGCCACGGCCCAGGCGGTCGGCGGCGAGACGGTGGTCCTGCCGCTGGTCGCCCGCAACCGCGTGATCGGCATGCTGACGCTCGGGAAGCCCTCGGACGACCACTTCCGCCAGGAGATCCTGGAACTGGCCGAGGACCTCTCCCGCCGGGCCGCCCTGGCCCTGGACAACGCCCGCCTGTACTCGGAGCGCATGGCCATCAGCCAGTCCCTCCAGC
The DNA here is from genome assembly GCF_056436485.1 of Streptomyces sp. NPDC043746. Classification (NCBI taxonomy): domain Bacteria; kingdom Bacillati; phylum Actinomycetota; class Actinomycetes; order Kitasatosporales; family Streptomycetaceae; genus Streptomyces; species Streptomyces sp. NPDC043746. The sequence goes on from NZ_JBWKCM010000021.1 coordinate 138,253, forward strand.
GCAGCCTGCTGCCCCCGGGCCTCCCCGACGTGCCGAACGTCGAGATCGAGGTCATCTACCGCGCCGCGGGCGAGGGCAACGAGGTCGGCGGCGACTTCTACGACGTCTTCCCGATCCGCGACGGCGCGTACGGCTTCGCCATCGGCGACGTCTGCGGTACGGGCCCCGAGGCCGCCGCCGTCACCGGCCTGGCCCGCCACGCCCTGCGCCTGCTGGCCCGCGAGGGCTTCCCCGGTCCAGCGGTCCTGGAGCGCCTCAACGCGGCCATCCTCGACGAGGGTGCCCGCAGCCGCTTCCTGACCCTCCTCTACGGCGAGCTGTGGCCCCAGGAGGACGGCAGCGCCCTCCTGAAGGTGGTCTGCGCCGGACACCCGCTGCCGCTCCGCCTGCGCCAGGACGGCACCGTGGAGCCCGCCGCCGAACCGCAGCCCCTGCTCGGCGTCCTGGACGACCTGGAACTGTACGAGCAGGAGGTCACCCTCGACCCGGGCGACGTCCTCCTCTGCGTCACGGACGGCGTCACCGAACGCCGCGAGGGCACCCGCATGCTCGGCGACGACGGCCTCGCGGACGTCCTGTCGACCTGTACGGGCCTGACGGCCGGAGCAGTCGCCGCCCGCATCCTGCGGGCCGTGGAGCGCTTCGCGGCGGAGCCCGCATCGGACGACATGGCCATCCTGGCGATGCGCGTCCCGGAACCGCCCCGCGCCTGAGGCCGTCGGTCCAGGAGCGTGACACAAACGCGAAAGGCCCCCGCCGAGTGGCGGGGGCCTTCTTTTCTCTCTGAGCCCCAATGCGGAATCGAACCGCAGACCTTCTCCTTACCATGGAGACGCTCTACCGACTGAGCTATTGGGGCCTTGCTGCGCTGTGGCAACGAGGTAAACCATACACGGGATCAGCGGATACGCATAATCGCGGCCGGCACGGGCATTCCCGGGGCCAGTGCGGCAGCTCGGCCCGGCAGGAGGAAACCATCGGGATCCGATCCGGACTACGGTCCCGCAACGCAGGAAAGCCCCGCACCATACGGTACGGGGCTTTCCCAGAAAAATTGTTCGGCGGCGTCCTACTCTCCCACAGGGTCCCCCCTGCAGTACC
>NZ_JBWKCM010000022.1:0-42867 GCF_056436485.1 Streptomyces sp. NPDC043746
TGTTGGGTGGAGCGCACCCGTACCCCCCCCCCACCCCCCCCCCCCCCCCCACCCCCCCCCCCCCCCCCCCCCCCCCCCCCCCCCCCCCCCCCCCCCCCCCCGGCTCGATATCCGGCGAAAGACACGGAGGACCCGCGGTGAACGAACTGCCGCAACAGCTGGTCAACGGCCTGCTACTCGGATCGATGTACGGGCTCGTCGCCATTGGCTACACGATGGTCTACGGCATTGTCCAGCTCATCAACTTCGCCCACGGCGAGATCTTCATGACCGGCGGCTTCGGGGCCCTCACGGTCTGGCTCATACTCCCCAGCGGCACCAGCGTGCTGCTCGCACTCCCCCTCATGCTCATCGGCGCGATCGTCGTCGCCACCACCATCGCCATCGGAGCGGAACGATTCGCCTACCGGCCGCTCCGCGGCGGCCCACGCCTGGCACCCCTCATCACCGCCATCGGCCTCTCCCTCGCCCTCCAGCAAGCCGTATGGGCCTGGTACCCCGGCGCCAAATCCGCCCGCACCTTCCCCGAGATCCCCGGCGGCCCCTTCGAACTCGGACCCGTCACCATCCAGACCGGTGACGTCTTCCTCCTCATCGCCGCCCCCGTCTCCATGGCCATCCTCGGCTACTTCGTCATGAAGACCCGCACCGGCCGCGGCATGCAGGCAACCGCCCAGGACCCCGACACCGCCAAACTCATGGGCATCAACACCGACCGCATCATCGTGGTCGCCTTCGCCCTCGGCGCCACCTTCGCCGCCATCGGCGCCGTCGCCTACGGCCTCAAATACGGCGAAGTCCAGTTCCGCATGGGCTTCCTCCTCGGCCTCAAAGCCTTCACCGCAGCCGTCCTCGGCGGCATCGGCAACATCTACGGCGCCATGATCGGCGGCCTCACCCTCGGCGTCGCCGAAACCATGGCCGCCGCCTACGTCTCCGAAATCCCCGGCCTCGAACAACTCGGCGGCCAGTCCTGGGCCAACGCCTGGGCCTTCGTACTCCTCATCCTCGTGCTCCTCTTCCGGCCCCAAGGCATCATGGGCGAGCGCGTCACGGACAGGGCGTGAGCACCATGACCACCACACAGACCACCACCAAGGTCACCGCACCCGCACCGGCCGAACCCGCCACCCGCGGCACCCTCGCCCTCCCCCCGCACATCGCACGGGCGACCGCCACCGCAGGCGGCGCGCTCACCGTCATATCCGCCTTCCTCGCCTGGACCTGGACCTCCGCCTTCCCCGGCGACCTCACCGTCTACGGCTACCCCGGCGGCCTCCAGTGGCTCGTCCTCGTCAGCGGCGCCCTCCTCACCCTCTTCGGCCTCTCCTCCTACGGGATCAAGGGCCTCACCTGGCTCACCCCCCAAGGCGCCGACCCCGCCATCCGGCTCGCCGCCTACGCCGCCCTCGCCACCGCCTGGTTCTCCATGGGCGCCATCGCCACCACCCTCGGCGGCATCGTCAACCTCGAACCCGGCGCCTACATCGCCCTCATCGCTACCCTCATCGGCTGGATCGGCGCCCGCTCCCTCCCCTACGAGCGACCCGAAACCACCCCCGCCGACCCCGAGGACACCGGCTACGGCCAGTTCAAGCACCACCTCGGCAACCGCTGGGAGACCTACAAGGGCGCCTTCACCACCGGCACCGCCGCCCCCGCGAAGACCCTCCCCCCGTACGTCGAAATCCTCATCGTCACCGTCGTCCTCGCCCTCGGCCTCGTCGTCTTCACCTACGGCATCACCACCGAGTACGACGAACTCTTCATCGGCTTCCTCATCACCGCAGGCTTCGGCTTCGCGGCGATCCAGAAAGCCGGACTCATCCAGCGCGTCTCCGCCCTCACGGCACGCCACCGCAACGTGACCCTCGTCGGCGCCTTCGCCGCCGCCGCGGCCTTCCCGTTCACCCAGTCCGACGACCAGTACGCGACCATCGGCGTCAACATCCTGATCTTCGCCACCGTCGCCCTCGGCCTCAACATCGTCGTCGGCCTCGCCGGACTCCTCGACCTCGGCTACGTCGCCTTCCTCGGCGTCGGCGCCTACGCCGCAGCCCTCGTCTCCGGCTCCCCCACCTCCCCCTTCGGCATCCAGCTACCCTTCTGGCAAGCCATCCTCGTCGGCGCCACCGCATCCATGATCTTCGGCGTCCTCATCGGCGCCCCCACCCTGCGACTGCGCGGCGACTACCTCGCCATCGTCACCCTCGGCTTCGGAGAAATCTTCCGCATCGCCGTCCTCAACCTCGACGGCACCTCCGGCCCCGACGTCACCAACGGCTCCAACGGCATCTCCTCGATCCCGAACCTCAACCTGTTCGGCTTCGACTTCGGCGCCACCCACACCATCGCCGGATTCACCATCGGCCGCTTCGCCAACTACTTCTTCCTGATGCTGCTGGTCACCCTCATCGTCGTCGTGGTCTTCCGCCGCAGCGCCGAATCCCGCATCGGCCGCGCCTGGGTCGCCATCCGCGAAGACGAGACCGCCGCCGAAGCCATGGGCATCAACGGCTTCCGCACCAAGCTCATCGCCTTCGCCCTCGGCGCCACCCTCGCCGGCCTCGCCGGAGCCGTACAAGCACACGTCACCTACACCGTGACCCCCGAGCAGTACCAGTTCGCCCACGCCGTCCCGCCCAACTCGGCCTTCCTCCTCGCAGCGGTCGTCCTCGGCGGCATGGGCACCATCAGCGGACCCCTCGTCGGCGGCGCACTCCTCTTCCTCATCCCGGCCAAGCTCCAGTTCATGAGCGACTACCAGCTCTTCGCCTTCGGGCTCGCCCTGGTCCTCCTCATGCGCTTCCGCCCCGAGGGCCTCATCGCCAACCGCCGCCAGCAACTCGAATTCCACGAGAAGGACGAAGCGCCCGCCACTCTCACCAAGGCAGGGGCCTGACGATGACCACCGACACCACCACCGCCGAGACGACAGCCGTCACCACCGGCGAAACCGTCCTCGACGCCCGCGGCGTCACCATGCGATTCGGCGGCCTCACCGCCGTCCGCTCCGTCGACCTCACCGTCAACAGCGGAGAGATCGTCGGCCTCATCGGACCCAACGGCGCCGGAAAAACCACCTTCTTCAACTGCCTCACCGGCCTCTACGTCCCCACCGAAGGCGAAGTCCGCTACAAGGGCACCATCCTGCCCCCCAAGTCCTTCAAGGTCACCGCCGCAGGCATCGCCCGCACCTTCCAGAACATCCGACTCTTCTCCAACATGACCGTCCTGGAGAACGTCCTCGTCGGACGCCACACCCGCACCCGCGAAGGCCTCTGGTCCGCCCTCCTCCGCGGCCCCGGCTTCCACCGCGCCGAAGCCGAATCCAAGGCCCGCGCCATGGAACTGCTGGAGTTCATCGGCCTCGACCACAAAGCCGAACACCTCTCCCGCAACCTCCCCTACGGCGAACAACGCAAGCTCGAAATCGCCCGCGCCCTCGCCAGCGAACCCGGCCTCCTCCTGCTCGACGAACCCACCGCCGGCATGAACCCCCAGGAGACCCGCGCGGCCGAAGAACTCATCTTCGCCATCCGCGACAAGGGCATCGCCATCCTCGTCATCGAGCACGACATGCGGTTCATCTTCAACCTCTGCGACCGCGTCGCCTGCCTCGTCCAGGGCGAAAAACTCGTCGAAGGCACCGCCGCCGAAGTCCAGGGAGACGAACGCGTCGTCGCCGCCTACCTCGGCGAACCCTTCGAAGGCGACCCCGGCGCCGCCGAAGTCGCCGAAGTCGAAGCCGCGGAAGCCCACGCCGCCGAAGCGGAAGCAACGGCAACGGCCCCGGACACCGACACCACCGCCGACGCCACCCCCGCCTCCCCGGCCACCCCCGGCGAGAGCACCAGCAAGGAGAACGACCGATGACCGCACTACTCGAAGTCGAGGACCTGCGCGTCGCCTACGGCAAGATCGAGGCCGTCAAGGGAATCTCGTTCAAGGTCGAGGAAGGCGAAGTCGTCACCCTCATCGGCACCAACGGCGCCGGCAAGACGACCACACTGCGCACCCTCTCCGGACTGATCAAACCCCTCACCGGCCAGATCAAGTTCAACGGCAAGTCCCTCCGCAAGATCCCGGCCCACCAGGTCGTCTCCCTCGGACTCGCCCACTCCCCCGAAGGCCGCCACATCTTCCCCCGCATGTCCATCGAGGACAACCTGCGACTCGGCGCCTTCCTCCGCAAGGACAGCGACGGCATCGCCAAGGACATCCAGCGCGCCTACGACCTCTTCCCCATCCTCGGGGAACGCCGGAAGCAAGCAGCCGGAACCCTCTCCGGCGGCGAACAGCAGATGCTCGCCATGGGCCGCGCCCTCATGTCCCAGCCCAAACTGCTCATGCTCGACGAGCCCTCCATGGGCCTCTCCCCGATCATGATGCAGAAGATCATGGCCACCATCACCGAACTCCGCGACCAGGGCACCACCATCCTGCTCGTCGAGCAGAACGCCCAGGCGGCACTCTCGCTCGCCAACCACGCCCACGTGATGGAAGTCGGCAGCATCGTCCTCTCCGGCACCGGCCAGGACCTGCTCCACGACGACTCGGTCCGCAAGGCGTACCTGGGCGAGGACTGAGGTCCTTCCCGTACGCGAGAGGCCCGCACCCGGTTCTTCTGCCCGGGTGCGGGCCTCTCTCTGTTACGCGTACGTCAGCGGTACACTACTCGGCCGCCTTCTTCTTCTCCTCGGCGTCCGCGATCAGCGCCTCCGCCAGCTGCTGCATCGACATCCGGCGGTCCATCGACGTCTTCTGGATCCACCGGAACGCGGCCGGCTCCGACAGCCCGTAATCCGTCTGCAGGATGCTCTTCGCCCGGTCCACCAGCTTCCGCGTCTCCAGCCGCTGCGACAGATCCGCGATCTCGCTCTCCAGCGCCTTCAGCTCCGCGAACCGGGAGACCGCCATCTCGATGGCCGGCACCACGTCGCTCTTGCTGAACGGCTTCACCAGATACGCCATCGCCCCGGCGTCCCGGGCCCGCTCGACCAGGTCGCGCTGCGAGAAGGCGGTGAGCATGAGGACCGGCGCGATGGACTCCTCCGCGATCTTCTCCGCGGCGGAGATCCCGTCGAGGACCGGCATCTTCACGTCCAGGATCACCAGGTCCGGCCTGTGCTCCCGGGCCAGCTCGACGGCCTGCTGCCCGTCGCCCGCCTCACCGACGACGGAGTAGCCCTCCTCCTCCAGCATCTCCTTGAGGTCGAGGCGGATGAGGGCCTCGTCCTCGGCGATGACGACGCGGGTCGTCAGCGGCGGGACGTGCGACTTGTCGTCGTCGACGGCGTCTACGGGCTGGGGCGACTCGGGGGTGGTCACGGGGCTCCTCGGTAAGGACAGGGATGCAGCTCCCAAGAGCCTACCTAGCTCCTGTAAGGTAGTGACGCGCAGGGCAGCAATAGCCCTTCCTTTCTAAGGCCCCAGTACTCCAACTGGTTAGAGAGGCCGCTCTCAAACAGCGGACAGTGTGGGTTCGAATCCCACCTGGGGCACTTTTCCTTGGATTCCAAGGCGTGGCGCGGATAGCCGAAGTTCACTTGATCTGAGTATGGCGGCCCATTTCACTCCGGCCCGCCGCCCGCGCGACGAGACTCGTCCGTATGTACGACGTGAAAACGCGCGAGCGGGCCCTGGCGCTGGTCTCACAAGGGCGCAGTCTCAACTCCGTCAGCAAGCAGACCGGCATATCGCGCGCCGCGATCCGTTCCTGGCAGACACGCCTGGAACCGCTCGACCGCAACCGGGGCGCTCCCTGCCCGAGGTGCGCCGACGTCCCCACGGCGATCGAGAACCCGTCCTCGTACGCGTACCTGCTGGGGCTCTACCTCGGAGACGGCTGCATCAGTGCGGCGAAACGAGGCGTGTACTCGTTACGCATCGCGTGCGCCGACGCATGGCCGGGGCTCATCGACGCCTGCGCCGAGGCCATGAGCATCGCGCGGCCGCACAACAAGGTGTGCCGGGTGGCCAGTGTCGGCTGCCAGTACGTCACCAGTTTCAGCAAGCACTGGCCGTGCCTCTTCCCTCAGCACGGCCCCGGCAAGAAACACGACCGCCGGATCGCTCTCGAACCCTGGCAGCAGGAGATCGTCGACGCCCACCCCTGGGAATTCATCCGCGGTCTTATCCACTCCGACGGCTGTCGCATCATCAACTGGGCCACGCGCATGGTCCGTGGCGAACGCAAGCGCTACGAATACCCCCGGTACTTCTTCACCAACAAGTCCGACGACATCCGCAAGCTCTTCGGCGACACCCTCACCGCCGTAGGTGTCGAATGGACGACTCTCGCACGCGGCAGCAAGCCGCTCAACATCTCCGTAGCCCGACGGGCATCCGTCGCCCTCATGGATGCGCACGTCGGGCCGAAATACTGAGCCGCCCTACTTCGGGCTGTCGTCCTCGCCGATGTGGTGGACGCGGACCAGGTTGGTGGAGCCGGCCACGCCGGGCGGGGAGCCGGCGGTGATGACCACGATGTCGCCTTTGGCGCAGCGGCCGATGCGGAGGAGTTCCTCGTCGACCTGGGCCACCATCGCGTCCGTGGAGTCGACCTTGGGGCCGAGGAAGGTCTCGACGCCCCAGGTGAGGTTGAGTTGGGCGCGGGTCGCTTCGTCGGGGGTGAAGGCGAGGAGGGGGATGGGTGAGCGGTAGCGGGAGAGGCGTTTGACGGTGTCGCCGCTCTGGGTGAAGGCGACGAGGAACTTGGCGCCGAGGAAGTCGCCCATTTCGGCGGCGGCCCTCGCTACTGCTCCGCCCTGGGTGCGGGGCTTGTTGCGTTCGGTGAGGGGCGGGAGGCCCTTGGCGAGGATGTCCTGTTCGGCGGCTTCGACGATGCGGGACATGGTGCGGACGGTTTCGATGGGGTATTTGCCGACGCTGGTCTCGCCGGAGAGCATGACGGCGTCGGTGCCGTCGATGACGGCGTTGGCGACGTCGGAGGCTTCGGCGCGGGTGGGGCGGGAGTTGTCGATCATCGAGTCGAGCATCTGGGTGGCGACGATGACCGGTTTGGCGTTGCGCTTGGCGAGTTTGATGGCGCGTTTCTGGACGATGGGGACCTGTTCGAGGGGCATTTCGACGCCGAGGTCGCCGCGGGCGACCATGATGCCGTCGAAGGCGGCGACGATGTCGTCGATGTTCTCGACGGCTTGGGGTTTTTCGACCTTGGCGATGACGGGGAGGCGGCGGCCCTCTTCGTCCATGATGCGGTGGACGTCGTGGATGTCGCGTCCGGTGCGGACGAAGGAGAGGGCGATGAGGTCGGCGCCGGTGCGCAGGGCCCAGCGGAGGTCGTCGATGTCTTTTTCGGAGAGGGCGGGGACGGAGACGGCGACGCCGGGGAGGTTGAGGCCTTTGTTGTCGGAGACCATGCCTCCTTCGATGACGGTGGTGTGGACGCGGGGGCCGTCGACGTCGGTGACTTCGAGGGTGACGCGGCCGTCGTCGACGAGGATGCGTTCGCCGGTGGTGACGTCGGCGGCGAGGCCGTCGTAGGTGGTGCCGCAGATGTCGCCGGTGCCTTGGTCTTCGAGGGGTTCGACGGTGATGGTGAAGGTGTCGCCGCGTTCAAGGAGTACGGGGCCTTCGCGGAAGCGGCCGAGGCGGATCTTCGGGCCCTGAAGGTCGGCGAGGATGCCGACGCTGCGGCCGGTTTCTTCGGCGGCTTTGCGGACGTGGTGGTAGCGCTGTTCGTGTTCGGCGTAGCTGCCGTGGCTGAGGTTGAAGCGGGCGATGTCCATTCCGGCTTCGACCAGGGCTTTGATCTGGTCGTATGTGTCGGTTGCGGGTCCCAGGGTGCAGACGATTTTTGCTCGGCGCATGGTTCGAGCCTAGACCTTACCTACGGGTAGGTATTTGGCTCCTCATGACACCTCAACAACCTTTGGGTGAAGGGTTATTGACAAGTGTTGAATTGTGCGGTGGGCCGCTCCGATGAGCGTCTATCCGAGGGTGGGTGGGATGAGGGTGAAGGAGGCTTCGACCTGGGCGTCGATGGTCTGGCGTACGGGTTCGAGGTTGATCGGGGCGGGGTCGGTGGGTTCTGTGCCGCCGGCTGCGGCGGCGTAGGGCAGGGATTCGGTGTAGGCGGTGCGGGCGAGGGGGGTGTGGTGGGTGCCGGTGTCGCTGAGTTCGAGGAGGGCGCCGAGGCGGGTGTCGAGGGCTTCGGCGTATTCGCGGGCGCGTTGAAGGGCTTCGCGGACGGCTTGGCGGCGGGCTGCGGCGTGGTGGGGGGAGGTGGGGCGGAGGGTCCACCAGGGGCCGTCGATACGGGTGAGGTCGTGGTCGGCGAGGCGGGTGACGATCTCGCCGAGGGTGGTGAAGTCGTTGATGGTGGCGGTGAGTTGGATGTGGCCGTGGTAGGCGCGGATGCGTTCGGCGCGTCCGTGGCGGGTGAGTTGGGGGTTGATGGTGAGGGTGCCGGTTTCGAGTCTTTCGATGGTGTCGCCGTAGCTCTTGATGAGGTCGAGGGTGGTGGTGTTGCGGTGGGTGAGGTCGTCGAGGGTGGTGCGGCGGTCGGCGGAGCGGGCGGTGAGGGTGATGGTGATGTGGGCGATTTCGGGGTCGACTTCGAGGTGGGCTTCGCCGCGGACGGTGACGTGGGGGGTGGCGGGGGTGCCGTAGGGGTGGTGGGTGGCGGGGGGCGTGGGTGTGGGGGTCTCGGTCATGCGTTCACTGTGGCATGCGGGTGGGTGGGGTGGGGGTGGTTGTGGAGGAGGTGTGTCGGGGGGCCATCGGATCCCCATCCGCCGGGGGTGTTGCGTGTGGCGGGGGCGGGTCAGAATCTACGCGCGTTGCCCTACTGAACGAGGAGTGAGTGAGCGTGGAGTTGGACCGGTGGGACCGTAGGACGTTTCTGGGCCGTTCGGCTGCTGTCGGCGCGGGTGCCGCCGGTGCGGTGATGGTGGGTGGTGAGGCTCTGGCGCACGGCCGGGGGCACGGTGAGGGGCGGCCGGTGAACCGGTACTCGTTCTCGGTGATGGGCACGACCGACCTGCACGGGAACGTCTTCAACTGGGACTACTTCACCGACAGGGAGTACGACGACGCGGCTCACAACGACATCGGTCTGGCGAAGATCTCGACGCTGGTGGATCAGGTGCGCCGGGAGAAGGGGCGGCGGAACACGCTGCTGATCGACGCGGGTGACACGATCCAGGGCACGCAGCTGTCGTACTACTACGCGAAGGTGGATCCGATCACGGCGCGGCGTGGTCCGGTGCATCCGATGGCCAAGGCGATGAACGCTATCGGCTATGACGCTGCGGCGCTGGGGAATCACGAGTTCAATTACGGGATTCCGGTGCTGCGGAAGTTCGAGGAGCAGTGTGATTTTCCGCTGCTGGGGGCGAACGCGCTGGATGCGAAGTCGTTGCGGCCGGTGTTTCCGCCGTATGTGATGAAGCGGTTGCGGACGCCGTGCGGCCGGGATGTGCGGGTGGCGGTGCTGGGGCTGACGAATCCGGGGATCGCGATCTGGGACAAGGCGCATGTGGCCGGGAAGATGGTGTTTCCGGGGTTGGAGGAGCAGGCGGCGAAGTGGGTGCCGAGGCTGCGTTCGATGGGTGCGGATGTGGTGGTCGTGTCGGCGCATTCGGGGTCGTCGGGGACGTCGTCGTACGGGGATCAGTTGCCGTATGTCGAGAATGCGGCGGGTCTGGTGGCGGAGCAGGTGCCGGGGATCGACGCGATTCTGGTGGGGCACGCGCATGTGGAGATCGCCGAGCATTGTGTGGTGAACAAGGCGACGGGGAAGCGGGTGGTGCTGTCGGAGCCGGCGAAGTGGGGGCAGCGGCTGACGGTGTTCGATTTCGATCTGGTGTGGGAGAGGGGGCGTTGGGCGGTCGAGCGGGCCGGTTCGCAGGTGCTGAATTCGAATGCGGTGCCGGAGGACCCGAAGGTGGTAGCGCTGTTGCGGCGGGAGCACCGGAAGGTGGTGGCGTATGTGAATCAGGTGATCGGTACGTCGGTGGTGGCGATGTCGACGGCCGAGGCTCCGTGGCGGGATGAGCCGATCATCGATCTGATCAACCGGGTGCAGACGGAGACGGTGGTGGCGGCGCTGGCGGGTGGTGCGTATGCGGGGCTGCCGGTGTTGTCGCAGGCGTCGTGTTTCTCGCGTACGGCGGGGATCCCGGCGGGTGAGGTGACGATCCGGGATGCGGCGGGGCTGTATCCGTTCGAGAACACGTTGGAGGCGCGGCTGCTGACGGGGGCGCAGCTGAAGGAGTACTTGGAGTATTCGGCGCGGTATTACGTGCGGACGGCTGCGGGTGGTCCGGTGGATACGGCGGGGCTGACGAATGCGGACGGGATTCCGGATTACAACTATGACGCGGTGTCGGGGGTGATGTACGACATCGATATTTCGCGGCCGGTGGGGTCGCGGATCGTGGGGTTGTCGTTCGAGGGGAGGCCGGTGGATCCGGCGGCGCGGTTCGTGTTCGCGGTGAACAGTTACCGGGCGAGTGGTGGGGGTGCTTTTCCGCATGTGGCGGGGGCGGAGCAGGTGTGGGCGGATTCGGACGAGATCCGGAACACGATCATCGGGTGGGTGCGGGAGAAGGGGTCGGTGGATCCGGCGGAGTTCGCGTCGGTGGGGTGGCGGCTGACGCGTGAGGGGGTGCCGGTGTTCCCGTAGCGCCGGTTGTGTGGTGGTTGGTTCGGGAGCCCTGGGGGTGGGTGCTGGTTGTTTCGGCCCGGGGTCTCCGTCGGGGGGTCCCGGGCCGTTCTGTGGGGTGGGGTCAGACGGATTGGGTGAGGGGGATCAGTTCGGGGGCCTGGGCGGGGATCTTCGAGGACTGGGGGGTGAGGCCGAAGGTGGTGAAGGCGGTGCGTGCGGGGAGGGGGTAGGGGGTGGCGCCGGTGAGGTTGTTGAGGATGGTGGCGCTGCGCCAGGCGGCGAGGCCGAGGTCGGGGGCGCCGACTCCGTGGGTGTGGCGTTCGGCGTTCTGGACGTAGACGTGTCCGGTGACGGCGCGGTCGAGGACGAGGCGGTACTGGTCGTCGATGCGGGGGCGGTGGGAGGCGTCGCGGCTGAGGTAGGGGTCGAGGCCGCCGAGGACGGCGTCGAGGGGGCGTTCGCGGTAGCCGGTGGCGAGGATGACGGCGTCGGTGGTGAGGCGGGTGCGGGTGCCTTGCTGGGTGTGTTCGAGGTGGAGTTCGACGCGGGTGTTGGCGAGGCGTCCGGCGGTGCGGACGTGGACGCCGGGGGTGAGGGTGGCGTCGGGCCAGCCGCCGTGGAGGGTGCGGCGGTAGAGCTCGTCGTGGATGGCGGCGATGGTGTCGGCGTCGATGCCTTTGTGGAGTTGCCATTGGCGGGGGACGAGTTCGTCGCGGGCGGTTTCGGGGAGGGCGTGGAAGTAGCGGCTGTAGTCGGGGGTGAAGTGTTCGAGGCCGAGTTTGGAGTACTCCATGGGGGCGAAGGCCGGGGTGCGGGCGAGCCAGTGGATGTTCTCGGCGCCTTCGGGGCGGGCGCGCAGGAGGTCGAGGAAGATTTCGGCGCCGGACTGTCCTGAGCCGATGACGGTGATGTGGTCGGCGGTGAGGAGGCGTTCGCGGTGGCGGAGGTAGTCGGCGGAGTGGAGTACGGGGACGGATTCGGCTTCGGCGAGGGGGCGGAGGGGTTCGGGGATGAAGGGTTCGGTGCCGATGCCGAGGGCGATGTGGCGGGTGTAGGCGCGGCCGAGGGCTTCGGCTTCGCCGTCGGGGTCGAGTTGGGTGAAGTCGACTTCGAAGAGGGCGCGTTCGGTGTTCCAGCGGACGGCGTCGACCTGGTGGCCGAAGTGGAGTCCGGGGAGTTGTTCGCTGACCCAGCGGCAGTAGGCGTCGTATTCGGCTCGTTGGATGTGGAAGCGCTCGGCGAAGTAGAAGGGGAAGAGGCGGTCGCGGGTGCGGAGGTAGTTGAGGAAGCTCCAGGGGCTGGTGGGGTCGGCGAGGGTGACGAGGTCGGCGAGGAAGGGGACTTGGAGGCTGGCGCCGTCGAGGAGGAGGCCGGGGTGCCAGTGGAAGGCGGGGCGTTGTTCGTAGAAGGTCGCGGCGAGGGGGCGGGGGTCGTCGGGGGCGGTGGGGATGTTGTGGGCGAGGGCGGCGAGGGAGAGGTTGAAGGGGCCGATGCCGATGCCGACGAGGTCGTGGGGGCGGTCGGGTTCGGGGGTGGGGTGGCTGGTGGCGGGGCGGTCGGTGGCGGGGGTGGGCCGGTCGTCGGGGGCGGGCCGGTCGGTCATCGGGGGTGTCGCCTTCCGTGAGGGGGGTGGGGGTTTCGTGGGGGTGGGGGTGTGCCGGTGGGCTGCGCTTATGAGGGGTGTGCGGGGGGCTGCGCTTATGGGTGGGGTGGTGCGGTGGGGGTTTCGAGGTCGGCGGTGGTGGCGGTGACGAGGTCGACGAGGGCCTGGAGGTCTTGGGGGGTGGTGTGGGGGTTGAGGAGGGTGGCCTTGAGCCAGAGGCGGCCTCGGGCGTGGGCGCGGCCGAGGACGGCGTGGCCGCGGTTGAGGAGGGTGCGGCGGAGGGTGGCGACGGTGTGGTCGTCGGCGTCGGTGGGGCGGAAGAGGACGGTGGTGATGGTGGGGCGGTCGTAGAGGTCGAGGGTGGGGGTTTTGGTGATGAGGTCGGCGAGGTGGTGGGCGGTGGTGAGGGTGGTGTCGATGAGGGCGGCGAGTCCGGTGCGGCCGAGGGCTTGGAGGGTGACGGCGATCTTGAGGGCGTCGGGGCGGCGGGTGGTGCGGAGGGAGCGGCCGAGGAGGTCGGGGAGGCCGGCTTCGGTGTCGTCGTCGGCGTTGAGGTAGGGGGCGTGGTGGTGGAGGGGGGTGAGGTGGTGGCGGTCGGGGACGGCGAAGAGGCCGGCGGAGGCGGGTTGCCAGCCGAGTTTGTGCAGGTCGAGGGTGACGCTCTGGGCGCGGTGGAGGCCCTGGAGGAGGGTGCGGTGGGTGGGGCTGAGGAGGAGGGGTCCGCCGTAGGCGGCGTCGATGTGGAGTTCGGCGTCGTGGGTGGTGCAGAGGTCGGCGATGGTGTCGAGGGGGTCGATCTGGCCGGTGTCGGTGGTGCCGGCGGTGGCGACGACGAGGAGCGGCGGGTCGAGGCGGGTGAGGGTGTCGTCGAGGGCGGTGGGGTCCATCGTGCCGTGGGGGGCGGGGACGGTGACGGGTTGCGGGAGGCCGAGGAGCCAGGCGGCGCGGGCGATGCTGTGGTGGGCGGTGGTGGCGCAGACGGTCTGGACGGGGCCGTGGCGTTCGCGGGCGAGGAGGAGGGCGAGTTGGTTGGCTTCGGTGCCGCCGGTGGTGATGACGGCGTCGGGTGAGGGGGTGTGGGGGTAGATCTCGGCGGCGAGTGCGGTGGTGAGGTCGGCTTCGAGGGCGGTGGCGGCGGGGGCCTGGTCCCAGGAGTCCATGGAGGGGTTGAGGGCGCTGGCGGCGAGGTCGGCGGCGGCTGCGAGGGCGAGGGGCGGGGTGTGGAGGTGGGCGGCGCAGTGGGGGTGGGCGGGGTCGGCGGCGCCTTCGGTGAGGGTGGTGACGAGGGCGCGGAGGGCGTGGTGGGGGCCGGTGCCGTGGTCGGGGATGAGGGGGTGGGTGGCGGTGCGGGTGCGGGGGGTGATGGTGTCGGGTCCGCCGGCGGGGAGGGGGCCGTCCCTGAGGGCCGCGCCGTCGTGGAGTGCGGTGAGCACGGTGTCGATGAGGGGGCGGAGTGCGGCGGGTCCTGCGGTGCCTCCGGCGAGGGGCGGGGTGGGCATGGGTGGGGTGGTCCTTCGGGAGGGTGATGGTGGACATGCCAGCTTGTCCCGGGTTCCGGGTGGCGCGGCCGAAGAGGTCAACGATCTGAACTCGAAAGGGGTACTGGTGGCCGGTGTGGGCCGTTTGCCGGGGGTTTCGGTGGTATAGGCGTGCGATCGCGGGACGGGTGTGCGGGTGCCCCCGGGCGGCCTGGCTCCGGGGGTGCGGGCCCCCCGGGGGCTCCCTGATCCGGAGGGACTTGATCGATCAATGAATTGCGAAATTCTGCAATTCACTACATGCTGTGTGGGTCGTTCCGCCGCCACCCCGGCGGCCCGGCCCCCGCCCGGCTCCCCCGCCGGCGGTGGTGACGCACTGCCGCGGAGAGGCCCGGAGTGATGGCGGTCCCCCTGTACCAGGCCAAGGCCGAGTTCTTCCGGATGCTGGGGCATCCGGTCCGTATCCGCGTGCTGGAGCTGCTCCAGGAGGGTCCGCTGCCGGTACGGGATCTGCTGGCGGCGATCGAGGTGGAGCCGTCGTCGCTGTCGCAGCAGCTGGCGGTGTTGCGCCGGTCGGGGATCGTGACCGCGACCCGGGAGGGTTCGACGGTGGTGTACGAGCTGGCCGGCGGCGATGTCGCGGAGCTGATGCGGGCCGCCCGGCGGATCCTGACGGAGGTGCTGGTGGGCCGGGACGAGCTGCTGGCCGAGCTGCGGGAGGCCGAGGTGTCCTCGCGGTGACGGCTTCCCGCTGGACCGCGTCGGGCCTGCGCCGGGTACGGGGGCTGCTGCCCGTACGGGCGGACTTCGTGGCCATGACCCGTAACCCCCGCCGTGATCTGCTGGCCGGGCTCACCGTGGCGATCGTCGCGCTGCCGCTCGCGCTGGGCTTCGGGGTCTCCTCGGGACTCGGTGCCGAGGCGGGTCTCGTGACGGCGGTGGTGGCGGGGGCGCTGGCGGCGGTGTTCGGCGGGTCGAACCTCCAGGTGTCGGGGCCGACCGGGGCGATGACGGTGGTCCTGGTGCCGATCGTCGCCGAGCACGGTCCGGGCGGGGTGCTGACCGTGGGGCTGATGGCGGGGGTGCTGCTGATCGGTCTGGCGCTGCTGCGGGCGGGGCGGTCCATGCGGTACGTGCCCGCGCCCGTTGTGGAGGGGTTCACGTTCGGGATCGCGGGGGTCATCGCTCTTCAGCAGATCCCGAACGCGCTGGGTGTGGCCGCGCCCGAGGGCGACAAGGTGCTGGTGGTGGCGTGGCGGGCGGTCCAGGAGTTCGCCGCGCAGCCGGACGCGACGGCTCTCTCGATCACCGTCGGGGTGGCCGGGCTGATGCTGCTGGGGGCGCGGCGGTTCCCGACCGTGCCGTTCTCGGTGGTCGCGGTGGTGCTGGCGACGGTAGCGGTGCGGGTGTTCGACCTGGGCGCCGAGCCGATCGGGGCGCTGCCGGCCGGGCTGCCCGCTCCTTCGCTGGGGTTCGTGGAGGTGTCGGCGCTCGGTTCGCTGGTGGCTCCGGCGGTCGCGGTGGCGGCCCTGGCGGCGCTGGAGTCGCTGCTGTCGGCGACAGTGGCGGACGGCATGACGGCGGGCCAGAAGCACGACCCGGAACGGGAGTTGTTCGGGCAGGGGATGGCGAACCTGGCGGCCCCGCTGTTCGGCGGGGTGCCCGCCACAGCGGCCATCGCCCGTACGGCGGTCAATGTCCGTACCGGTGCCTCTTCCCGGCTGGCGGCGCTGACGCATGCGGCGGTGCTGGCGGTGATCGTGTTCGCGGCGGCCCCGCTGGTCTCCCGTATCCCGCTGGCCGCGCTGGCCGGGGTGCTGCTGGCGACGGCGCTGCGGATGGTCGAGGTGGGGGCGTTGCGGGCGATGGCCCGGGCGACCCGCTCGGACGCGGTGGTGCTGATGCTGACGGCCGCGGCGACCCTGGTGCTGGATCTGGTGCTGGCGGTGGTGACCGGGCTGGTGGTGGCCGGGGCGTTGGCGTTGCGGGCGGTGGCGGGCGAGGCACGGATGGACCGGGTGGATCTGCGGGAGGGCGAGGGCAGGGGGGTGGAGCCGCCGGGTGCGCACAGCGAGGAGGAGCACGCGCTGCTGGCCGAGCACATCGTGGCGTACCGGATCGACGGCCCGCTGTTCTTCGCCGGGGCGCACCGCTTCCTGCTGACGCTCTCGGAGGTCGCGGATGTGCGGGTGGTGATCCTGCGGATGTCGCGGGTCACGACGGTGGATGCCTCGGGGGCGCTGATGCTGAAGGACGCGGTGCACCAGCTGAACCGGCGGGGCATCGCGGTGCTCGCCGCGGGCATCCGCCCCGAGCAGCGGCGGGCGCTGGAGTCGGTGGGGGCGCTGGAGCTGCTGCGGCGGGAGGGCCGGGAGTACGCGACCACGCCGGAGGCCGTCGCGGGCGCGCGCGAGCGGTTGCGGGAGGCGGGCGTGCTGGCGCCGGGGCGGGGACCGGCGGTGGCGAGTTCCGGTATCGAGGGGGCCGGGGCGGACACATCAGCGGTGCGTACGGGTTCGGGTGCGGGTACGGGTTCCGGCGCCGAGGGGAGCGGGCGGTGATCAAGCCTCATGATTCGTTGCCGTACCACCATGTGCTGACGCTGCCCACGACGGGTTCGGCGGTGCGGGTCGCGCGGGAGACGACGGAGCAGGTGCTCGCGGAGTGGGGCGTGGACCCTCGGGAGCCGTGCGCAGGGCCCGCGCTGCTGATCCTGAGCGAGCTGGTCGCGAACAGCGTGCGGCACGCGGCCGTGTTCTCGCCGCAGGTGACGGTGTTCTTCGCGTGCGGCCCGGACGCGTTCGCCTTCGGTGTCCACGACCGCCACCCCTACCGTCCCGCCCTCCACACCTCGGCCGTGGCCGGTTCCGGGCGGGGCCTGTCGACGGTGGTGGAGCTGACCCTGGAACTGGGCGGCAGCGCGGTGGTGCGGGGGGACGCGGACGAGGGCGGCAAGAGCATCTGGATCACGCTGCCGCTCCAGCGGACGGCCGGGCCCCCGGGCCGGTGAGCGGTGACAGGTCACCGGCCGCCGGTGAGATCAGGATTCCCGCTGCAAGAGCTGCGCGGGTGTGGGAAAGGCAGGAACGCACCATGAGCGACATCGTCGTGAAGGACAGCAACGGGAACGTGCTGGCGGACGGTGACTCCGTGACCACGGTCAAGGACCTGAAGGTGAAGGGCACGTCGGAGACGCTCAAGCGCGGCACGCTCGTGAAGAACATCCGGCTCACCGGGCGTGCCGGTGAGGTCGAGTGCAACACGAAGAAGGTGAAGGGGCTCGTGCTGAAGACCGAGTTCCTGAAGAAGGCCTGAACCCGTCGGGCCCGGTTCATCCTGTCGGGCCCCGGTTCATCCTCGCGCCGCGAAGGCGCGAGGATGAACCCATGGAGAAGAGAGTTCGCACAGCGCGCCACCGTGGCCTCCCGGCGTACGGAACGGGGTTCCGTCGGTGAGTACGCCGCTGTACCGGCTGAAGGCCGAGTTCTTCAAGACGCTGGGGCACCCGGTGCGGATCCGGGTGCTGGAGCTGCTCAGTGAACGTGAGCACGCGGTCTCGGAGATGTTGGCCGAGGTGGGGGTCGAGGCCGCCCATCTCTCGCAGCAGTTGGCCGTGTTGCGCCGCGCCGGACTGGTGACCGCGCGGCGGGAGGGCTCCGCCGTGTACTACACGTTGTCCAACCCGGAGGTGGCGGAGCTGCTCCGGGTGGCCCGGACGATCCTGACCGAGGTGCTGACGGGCCAGGCCGAGCTGCTGGCGGACCTGCGGGCGACCGATCCGGCGGCCGGTGAGGAGTCGGCGGGTACGTGACGGCTGTCGTCGCGCACCCGCCGCCCCTCGCCCCTCCCCCTCGGCACCGGAGCCAGAACCCGGTGCCGAGGCCGAGGCCGGGGGCGGCTCAGTGCTCCGTCGTCCGTACGGCCAGGGCGCGGCGGAGGTCGTCCAGCTGGTCGACGAGCTTGCGGCGCAGGGCCGGGGTGAGGGTCGGGTCCTTGAGGGCCCGGGTGCCGGTGGCGAGGCTGTCGGTGTCGATGGCGTAGGCGGGGAAGGCGTGCCGTCCGGCGGCCTCCGCGATGGCCGGGCCCCGGCGGGCGGCGAGCGCGGTGGCGTCGGGATAGAAGCGGTCCACGTACGGGGCGAGCAGTTCGTCCTGGCCGGGCTGCCAGAACCCCTGGGCGGTGGCGGTGAACAGGTAGTTGGACAGGGTGTCGTCGTGGAACATCGCCTGCCACGCGGCCGCCTTGGCCTCCGGCGTGGGCAGGGCTGCCCGGCAGCGGGCGGCGCCTTCGCGGCCGGTGGCGCTGGGGTCGGCGGCCAGCTCGGCGGCGATGGCGGTCTCGTCGGTGGCGCCGAGGGCGGCGAGCCGGGTGAGGATGCGCCAGCGCAGCTCGGGGTCGAGTTCGGGGCCGCCGTGGACGGTGCCGTCGGCCAGCCAGCTCTGGAGGGTGTCGGGCTGGGTGGCGGCGTCGATGAAGTGGCGGACGGCGATGAGGCGCAGCCCGGGGTAGGAGCCGTCCTCGGTGCGGCGGATCAGGTCGCGGCAGAGGCTGGTGAGGGTGGCGAGCGCGGTGGGGCGGGCCTCGGGGGTGACGTAGCGGGCGGCGATCTGGCCGTCGGCGAAGGAGAGGACGCCCTGGACGAGGGCGAGGTCGCTCTCGTACGGGAGGTGGGTGCGGGCTGCGGTGAGGTAGCGCGCCGGGTCCAGTTCGCCGTCGCGGACCGTGTCGCGGGCGGCGTTCCAGATGACGGCCCTGGTCAGGGGGTCCGGAATGGCGGAGAGGTGGCCGAGGGCGGTCTCCCAGGAGGCGGTGTCCAGGCGGATCTTGGCGTAGGTGAGGTCGCCGTCGTTGAGGACGACGAGGGCGGGGCGGCGGCCGGTGCGGACGGTGGGGGCCGTGCCGTCGCCTTCCGCGCCCGGAACGTCGATCTCGAAGCGGTCGCGGGGAGCGAGGTGGCCGGGGCCCGCCTGGGTGTTGAGGGCGTGGTCGAAGGTGGCGACGGCGATGCGGTGGGGGCGGCTGCCGTCGCGCCGGACGGTGAGGGCCCAGGACTGGCCTCCCCCGGCAGGCGCGGTGGGTTCGGTGACCCGGGCGGTGAGGGTGTCGACGCCGGTGGTGCGCAGCCACTGCCCGGCCCAGGCGTGGACGTCCCGGTCGGTGGCGGAGGACAGGTTGTCGATGAAGTCGGCGAGGGTGGCGTTGCCGAACTTGTGCCGGGCGAAGTGGGTGTTGATCCCGGCGAGGAAGTCCTTCTCGCCGAGCCAGGCGACGAGCTGGCGGAGTGCGGAGGCGCCCTTGGCGTAGCTGATGCCGTCGAAGTTGAGGAGGGCGGAGGCGGTGTCGGGGACGGCGTCGGGGGCGGGGGCGACCGGATGGGTGGAGGGGCGCTGGTCGGCGTCGTAGCCCCAGCCCTTGCGGGCGACGCCGAAGTCGACCCAGGTGTCGGGGAAGGGGGTCTCCCCTGCCCGGACCGAGTTGAGGGCGTGGGGGAGGGCGATCTCGGTGAGGGTCTGGTAGCCCATGTACTCCGCGAAGGACTCGTTCAGCCAGATGTCGTCCCACCAGCTGAGCGTCACCAGGTCCCCGAACCACATGTGGGCCATCTCGTGGGCGACGACCATGGCACGGGTCTGGCGCTCGGTGTCGGTGACGGCGGAGCGGTAGATGAACTCGTCGCGGAAGGTGACCAGTCCGGGGTTCTCCATGGCGCCCGCGTTGAATTCGGGCACGAAGGCCTGGTCGTAGGAGTCGAACGGGTAGGGCTCGTCGAACTTCTCGTGGTACCGGTCGTAAAGGGCGCGGGTGATGGCGAGGATCTCGTCGGCGTCGGCGTCCAGGTAGGGGGCGAGGGAGCGCCGGCAGTGCAGGCCGAAGGGGAGTCCGGCGTGCCGGGTGGTGACCGAGTGCCAGGGGCCTGCGGCGACGGCGACGAGGTAGGTGGAGATGAGGGGGGTGGGTGCGATGGTCCAGCGCCCGTCCGCGGTGCGTGTGGCGATGCCGTTGCCGAGGACGGTCCAGCCTTCGGGGGCGGTGACGTCGATGGCGAAGACGGACTTCAGGTCGGGCTGGTCGAAGGCGGCGAAGACGCGCTGGACGTCCTCCATGAACAGCTGGGTGTAGAGATACGTCTCGCCGTCGGCCGGGTCGGTGAAGCGGTGCATGCCCTCGCCGGTGCGGGAGTAGCTCATCGCCGCGTCGACGTGCAGCTCGTGGGTGCCGGGGGTGAGGCCGGTGAGGGGGAAGCGGTTCCCGTCCAGGAGGGTGGGGTCCAGGGGCTGTCCGTCCAGGGTGACCGAGCGCAGGGTGGCGGGCTTGATCTCGACGAAGGTGTCACCGGCCGCGCGGACGGTGAACCGGATGGCGGCCCGGGAGTCGAAGGTCTCCTCGCCGGTGGTGAGGTCGAGGGCGATCGTGTACCGCTCCACGTCGATGATCTGGGCTCGGGTCTGCGCTTCGTCGCGCGTCAGTACGGACATGGGCCCATGCTGCCGTACGGGGTGCGGCGGGGGCAGGGGGGTTCTCCCTGGGCGTACGCGAAGGGGGGCCTGCCCCAGGGAGGGGTGAGGTGAGCCGGTGTACGCAGGGGGGCGCATACCCCCTGGGGGATGGCGCGGAGGAGATGTACCCCCTGGGAGCCGGCGCCGTTTACCATCTCCTCGGCGCGGCACCCTTTCTCGTACCGAGGACGTCCTCATGACGCTCACGCCTGCGCCCGATGCCGCCGCCCGTCTCCCGGGCCCGGCCCCTTCTGTCTCGCCCTCCCCCTCCGGCTCTCCTTCCCTGGTGATCCGGGCCTGCTGCGAGTTCGGGTTGACCGCCGTGCTGCTCCTGGGTGTGGTGACCGGGGTGCGGTGGCTCTTCGCGCCGGACGGGTACGGGGGCGGCGGGTCGGCGTTCGCCGTGCACGGGGCGGGCGTGGGGGTGCTCCTCGCCGTGCTCATGCTCTCCGCGCCGGGCCGCCGCTCCGGCGCGCACCTGAATCCGGCGGTCACCCTGGCCCTGTGGCGGCTCGGGGTGTTCCCGGGGCGGGACGTGCTGCCGTACTGTCTCGCGCAGTTGGGCGGCTCGGTGGCGGGGACGTGGTGCGCGGCGGTGGTGTGGGGGCCCGTGGTGGCCCGGCCGCCGGTCGGGTACGCGGAGGTGCGGCCGGGGCCCGGGTGGGGCGAGGGGGCGGTGGTGGCGGCCGAGGCCGGGGTGCTGGCCGCGTCGGCGCTGATGCTCGCGGGGCTGCTGGCGCGTCCGGTGGGCCGAAGGCTCCTCCCGTACGCGGTCGGGCTGGTCGCCGCGCTCGTGATCGCGGTGCTGGGCCCGCTGACCGGCGGATCGGCCAATCCGGCCCGGCAGTTCGGCCCGGCGGTCCTGGCCCGGGAGGCCGGGGGGACCGGGCCGCTGTGGGCGTACGTGGCCGGGCCGGTGCTGGGAGCGGTGGCCGGTGCGGCACTGGGCCGGAGGCTGGGCGGGCCGCCGGGCGCGAGGCCCGGCGGCCGGCCCGTCAGGCCTCGGAGGCCGTGACTTCGCCACCGGAAGACCGGGCTCCGCCACCGGAAGCAATAGCTCCGGAAGCAGCGGCGCCGGAAGCCTGGGCTCCGGAAGCAGCGGCGCCGGAAGCGGTGCTCCCGGAGGCCGAAGGGCCTCCCGCCTCCTCCGCGATGCGTTCGTGGTGGCGGATGACCTCCGCGATGATGAAGTTCAGCAGCTTCTCGGCGAACGCCGGGTCCAGGTTGGCGCTCTGCGCGAGCTGCCGCAGCCGGGTGATCTGGCGGGTCTCGCGGGCCGGGTCGGCGGGCGGCAGCTGGTGGTCGGCCTTGAGGCGGCCGACCTGCTGGGTGGCCTTGAAGCGCTCGGCGAGCATATGGACCACGGCGGCGTCGATGTTGTCGATGGACTCGCGCAGCCGGTTCAGTTCCGCCTGGACGGACGGGTCGATCAGCTGGGACGCGGACGCGTCGTTCTCGCTCGTACTCATGGTCAGCGAGCTTAGACGTCCGGGCTCATGGCCCGATCATCGGCGGGTCGTCCGGGTCGGGCACCCGGTCGCTCCAGCCGCCGGGGACGCTGCGCCCCTGCTGTTCGCGGAAGCGGACGGGGGCGGTGCCGACGCGGCGGGCGAAGAGGCGGGAGAAGTAAGCGGGGTCGTCGTAGCCGACGCGGCGGGCTACGGCGGCGACCGGGAGGTCGGTGGCGGCCAGGAGTTCCTTGGCGCGGCCGAGGCGGATGGTGAGCAGGTAGTCCTTGGGGCTGCACCCGGCGCCGCGCCGGACGGCGGTGCGGAGTTCGGCGGGGGTCATGCCGTGCTTGGCGGCGTGCTCGGCGACGGTGAGCGGCTGGTAGGCGTCGCGGGCGAGGGCCTGGAGGACGGGGTCGCCGTCGGGACCGAGGTCGGCACGGGCACGGCGCAGGGAGACCAGGAGTTCGTGGACGGCGGCCGCGGTCTCGACCTCCAGGAGGGGGTTGCCGCGGCGGGCGGCGCGCACGATGCGGCCGACGGCGGCGCGGGGGGCGGCGGTGTCGGAGAGGGGGACGAGGGGGCGGTCGGGTTCGATGCAGCCCAGCTCGGTGTAGGTGGCGGTGGCGGGGCCCGTGAAGTCGACGAAGCTCTCGTCCCAGCCGGTGCGGGGGTCGGCACCGTAGTGGTGGGGGGTGCCGGGGGTGAGCCAGATGAGGGTGGGGCCCGTGATGGGGGTGCGGCGCCCGTCGGGGGAACCGAACCAGCCGGTGCCGGAGCTGACGATGACGGCGACATGGTGGTCCAGGGTGCGGGGGCCGACGGCGGGCAGGGCTCCGTGCTGGAGGCCGACGCCGAGGCAGACGAGGCCGAGGCGGTGGTGGAGGGGGCTGGGGGTGAAGAAGCGCATCCAGGTGTGGTAGCTCGGCATGGGTACTGCTCCTCCCCTGGTCCCGCGCCTGTCGCATCCGTCGCGTCCGCAGCGTCTGTCCCATCCGCCGTATCTGTCGCGTCCGTTGCGTCTGTCCCATCCGCCACGTCCGTTGCATCCGTCGCGTCCAATCAGCAGCGATCTTTGTCCATGGACCGGGCGTGCGCCAGGGGTGAAAGTGGTCGGACCCATCCGCCAGGGGGCCGCCGGGCGGGGCCGAGCACAGGAGCGTACGTACACGATGTCCGACTTCACCGTGGGGGACGACCACTTCCGGCTCGACGGAGAGCCCGTACGGCTGCTGTCGGGTGCCCTGCACTACTTCCGGGTGCACGAGGGGCAGTGGGGCCACCGGCTGGCGATGCTGGCGGCGATGGGGCTGAACTGCGTCGAGACGTACGTCCCGTGGAATCTGCACGAGGAGCGGAAGGGCGCCTACCGGGACGTGGGAGCGCTCGGCCGGTTCCTGGACGCGGTCCGGGAGGCGGGGCTGTGGGCGATCGTGCGGCCGGGCCCGTACATCTGCGCCGAGTGGGAGAACGGCGGGCTGCCGGTCTGGGTGACGGGCCTGTTCGGGCGGCGGGTGCGGACGCGGGACGCCGGGTACCGGGCGGCGGTGGAGCGGTGGTTCCGGGAGCTGCTGCCGCAGGTCGTCGAACGGGAGATCGGCCGGGGCGGCCCGGTGATCCTGGTCCAGGCGGAGAACGAGTACGGGAGTTACGGCTCCGACGCGGTGTATCTGGAGTGGCTGGCGGGGCTGTTGCGGGAGTGCGGGGTGTCGGTCCCCCTGTTCACGTCGGACGGGCCGGAGGACCACATGCTGACGGGCGGATCGGTGCCCGGCCTGACGGCGACGGCGAACTTCGGTTCCGGTGCCGGGGAAGGGTTCGACGTGCTGCGCCGCCATCAGCCCCAGGGGCCGCTGATGTGCATGGAGTTCTGGTGCGGCTGGTTCGACCACTGGGGTGCGGACGAGGTCGTGCGGGATCCGGCGGAGGCGGCCGAGGCACTGCGGGAGGTCCTGGAGTGCGGGGCGTCGGTGAACATCTACATGGGGCACGGCGGGACGAACTTCGCGGGGTGGGCGGGGGCGAACCGGGGTGGTCCGGTGCAGGACGGGGAGTTCCGGCCGACGGTGACGTCGTACGACTATGACGCGCCGGTCGACGAGTACGGGCGGGCCACGGAGAAGTTCCACCTGTTCCGGAAGGTGCTGGCGGCCTATGCGGAGGGCCCGTTGCCCGCGGTGCCGCCGGAGCCCAAGGGCCTGACCGGGCCGCCGGTGCGGGTCGAGTGGGGCGGGTGGGCCGGGCTCGACGACGTACTGGAGGCCCTGGGTGATCCGGAGGGGCCGGAGTCGGGGGTGGCGCCGACCTTCGAGGAGCTGGGGGTGGGCCGGGGGCTGGTGCGCTACCGGGTGGCGGTGCCCGGTCCGCGTGCCCCGTACCCGCTGACCGCCGCCGGGCTGCGGGACCGGGCGGTGGTGTACGTGGACGGGGTTCGGGCGGGAGTGCTGACCGAGGAGAGTCCCACGCTGGCCGAGCCGGTGGCGGGTCCGGCGGAGGTGGAGCTGTGGGTGGAGTCGCTGGGCCGGGTCAACTACGGGCCGCGCCTGGGTGAGCCGAAGGGGATCACGGGCGGGGTGCTGCACGAGCGGCAGTATCTGCACGGCGTGCGGGCCAGGGGGCTGCGGCTGGACGCCTTCGAGGAGGAGGGCGCGGTGGCGGGGGTGCCGTTCGGGCCGGTTCCGGAGAGGGCCGGGGCGACCGGGCTGTTCCGGGGGACGTTCACCGTCGGGGGGCCGGGGGCGGGCAGCGCCGGAGGACCGGAAGCAGGCACAGCCGGGGGGCCGGGGGCGAGCAGCGCCGGAGGACCGGAAGCAGGCACCGTCGGGGGGCCGGGGGCGGGCAGCGCCGGAGGACCGGAAGCGGGCGCCGTCAGGGCTGACACGGTGGACCACGCGGGCCTGCGACTGCCCGGCTGGACGCGGGGCTTCGTCTGGGTGAACGGCTTCTGCCTGGGCCGGTACTGGTCGGTGGGCCCGCAGGAGACGCTGTACGTGCCGGGTCCGGTACTGCGCAAGGGCGCCGACGAGGTGAACGAGGTGTGGGTGCTGGAGCTGGAGGGGGCGGGCGGGGCGCGGGTGGAGCTGGGACCGGGAGCGCCCGTACGGTGCTTGGACGCTCCCGGGGTGGTTCAGCCCTGACCGCCACTCACGGGTGCCGGTCCCGGGGCGGGGTCAGAGTGTGGCGGCTGCCGAGGCGATGGCGGAGGCGAAGGTCGAGACCTCGGTGTAGACGCCCGGGTAGCCGGGCCGGGCGCAGCCGTAACCCCAGCTGACGATGCCGACCTGGACCCACTCGTTGGCGTTGTCCTTGCGGAACATCGGGCCGCCGGAGTCCCCCTGGCAGGTGTCGACACCGCCGGTGTCGGGGTATCCGGCGCAGATCTCCTCGGACGGGACGAAGCTGCTGCCGTAGGCGGAGCGGCAGGCGGCGTCGGAGACGAACGGGACGTTGGCCTTGAGCAGGTAGCGCTGCTGGCTGCCGCCCTCGCGGTTGGCGCCCCAGCCGGCGACGGTGAAGGTGCCCTGGTTGTACGCGGTGGTGGTGGCGATCTTGAGGGTGGGCTGGTTGATGGGCTGGGCGAGCTTGATCAGCGCCCAGTCCTTGCCGACGCCGTTGTAGCCGGGGGCGCGCAGGACCTTGGTCGAGCGGACCTTGATGGCGTTGGGCGACTGGAGGTCGACGACTCCGCCGGTGGCGGTGATGGAGGTGTTGTTGCCCGATCCGTTCACGCAGTGGGCGGCGGTGAGGACGATGTCCTTGGTGTAGAGGGCGCCGCCGCAGCCCATGGAGAGCCGGACCATGAAGGGGAACTCGCCCTGGGCGGCGCGGGTTCCGCCGACGACGGGGTTGGGGGCGGCAGAGGCGGTGACGGGCTGGAGGCCGACGACGGCGATCGCGACGGTGGCGACGACGACGGAGCATCTCTTCAGCGCACGCAGAAGCTGCTTCACGGTTGCCTGCTTTCGTGGGGGGTTGCTGTGGGAACCACGACGGGGCACGCAGATAGTCGTCATGCACCCGTCAAGGTGACCCGATTATCGGGAGCCGGTGACCGCCACCACAAGGCGCACTTTTCGGCCAGGTCCGCGGCCGGTCGCCTCCCCCGGTGCGCGGCGCCGCCGCCTACAGTGGAGGTCCGTCGCGGGCGGGGGTTCCGCGCGAGGTGCGGATGGGGGTACGGACGTGGGCAACGGCAGTCCGGGCGCACCCGTCGTCCACGGCTTCCCTCATCTGGACACGGTCCGGTCCGCGATCACCGCGCTCTACCGGCGGCTCTCCCCCGACGGGGTCCACACCTACGGCACCAGCCTGGTCCCCGCCGACGCCGCCTTCTCCGACACCGACGATCTCCATCTCGGCGCCCAGCGGGTGGCGCGGGCCCTGGTCCAGCACCTCCATCTGCCCGACGCCCGCATGATCGTCGGCTTCCGCGCGATGGAGCACGCGGCGAGCGTGGAACTGACGGCGGGGCCGGAGTACTTCATCGAGCTGAACGACCGGTTCCGCACCCACCGCAGGGACATCGGAGCGGCGCTCGCGCACGAGATCACCCATGTCCTGCTGCACCGGCTCGGCCTGGAGTTCCCCGGCACCCGCGCCAACGAGATCCTGACCGACACGGTGACGACGTACCTCGGCGCGGGGTGGCTCCTGCTGGACGCCTTCCGGGAGGACGCCGTCTCCCGGCAGAAGCTGGGCTACCTCACCCCGGAGGAGTTCGGCTACGTCCTGGCCAAGCGGGCGCTGGTCTTCGACGAGGACCCCTCGCCCTGGTTCACCAGCCCGCAGGCGTACACCGCCTATACCCAGGGGCGTGCGCAGGCGTTGCGCGAGCTGCGCAGGCCCCCGCTGACGGCGGCCGGCCGGGCGGGGCGGCGGCGGTACGCCAAGGACCGGCGGTACGCCCAGGACCACCCGGGCACGGTCGCGGACCCGGGTGTTCCGTACGCCTTCGAGTCCGGTGACACGGGCCTGCGGGTCTCCTTCCCCTGCCCCGCCTGCCATCAGCGCGTCCGGCTCCCGGTCCGGGGCCGGGTCTCGGCCCGGTGCGGGCTGTGCCGGACCCGGCTGGAGTGCGACACGTAGACATGGTTTCGGCCACCGTAGGGTCGAAGCATGACGAACGAGCCGATCAGGGATGAACCAAGCCTGTTCGACGCGCTGTACGAGGACGACGATGCTGTCGTACGGGCCCTGCGCGCCGGTGCGCGGGCCGAGTCGAGCGACGAGGAGGGCACGACGGCGCTCTATCTGGCGGCGGTCCACGACCGGCCGGGGGCGGTGCGGCTGCTCCTGGCGGCCGGGGCCGACCCCGACCGGGCGAGCGGCCCCGAGGGGAGCGACCTGCCGCTCTGCGGGGCGGCGTGCGGCGGCCACACCGAGGTGGTACGGGCGCTGCTGTCGGCCGGGGCACGGCCGGATCTGCGCGAGGAGTTCGGGTTCACGGCGCTGCGCTGGGCGGTGGGGCTGGGCCGCGCCGCGACGGTGGAGGCGCTGCTCGCCGGTGGCGCGGACCCGTTGCTGCCCGGTCCGCAGGGGGAGCCGATGCTGGTCCTGGGCGCGCGGCGCGGTTCGCCGCGGACGGTGCGGGCGCTGCTGGCGTACGGAGCGGGGGCGCCGGGCCAGGAGGCGGTGGTGGGCGCGGCCCTGGCCGAGGCGCGTCGGCTGGCCGGGGTGGACGTGGAGCGGGAGTTGCTGCGGCGGTTGGAGGAGGCGTACGGCCCCGGGCTCGACGCGACGGTCCGGCGGGAGCCGGTCGACGGCGAGGAGACGGTGACCGTGGAGCTGCTGCGGGACGGGGTGCCGGCGGCGGGGGCGGACCTGCACACGGGGCACGCGGAGATCGCGGCGCTGCTGGACGGGAACACCGGGGCTACGGGGCCCCTGGGTCCCCCGGGCACTCTGCCGGGCGGTGCGTCCACTCCTCTCGGGTGAGGACGTACTCCACCTCGCCGTGCTCCGAGCCCTCGATGACGTCGGGCCACTCCTCGGTGTAGGTGCGGAGGAAGGTGAGACCGGCCTTCTCCATGACCCGCCGGGAGGCCGCGTTGACGGCCATGGTGTTGGCGGTCACACGCTCGGCCCCGAGGTCGGTGAACCCCTTGCGGATCAGGGCCCTGGCGCCCTCGGTGGCGTAACCCCGCCCCCAGGAGGCCCGGTTGAGGCGGTAGCCCAGCTCGACGACGGCGGGGTCGTGGTCAGCCAGGGGGCGCAGTTCGAACCAGCCGAGGAAGACGCCGGTGGCCTTCTCCTCCGCCGCCCAGAACCCCCGGGTCCCGGTGCACGGGTGGTCGTGGAGGAGCCGGGGCAGGGTCCGCTCCCGGATGTCGTCGACCCCGACGGGCCTGCCGCCGTTGATGTACCGCATGACCTCGGGGTCGTTGTCGAGGGCGTGCAGGTGGGGGGCGTCGGCGTCCGTGAAGGGGCGCAGGAGGAGGCGGTCGGTCTCCAGGAAGACGGGCATGGGGCGATCCTCGCCGCAGGTGTCGGGTGGCCGCCACTGAATACACGGGGGAGCCGCCGTCCGAAATCCGCCGTCCCGGACCGGCTACGACGCCCCGTACACGCCCTGCGGCGCCCGTGCCTCCGCCAGCGGGCGGCGTACCGTCCCGCCCGCGTCGGCCGGGGTTCTGCGGGCGCCCCGGTCATGGGCGGGGCGGCGGCGCCAGCCCTCCATGACGGTGATGCGGCCCGCCCCGGCCGACGCCGTCCGGGTGGTGGGCCGCGACCGATCCGGCCCGGCTGGTGCCGCGGCATCCGATGCGGACGCCGCCCTGCACCGCGCGCACGGGTCGGTCGGGCGGGTGGTCCCGGCGCATGAACCGGTGGATGCCGCGGTGAAGTCGGCGGGAGTGACCGCCCGCAAGGACGGTCAGCTGCCGCGGCTCGCCGAGGCCGCGTTCGACGGCGACGACGTGTTCATGACCTGCAAGCCCTCAGGCCGCCCGACGCCCCCGCGCCGGAGCACCGGAACGCGCTGCGCCGGTGCGACCGGCACCGCCCCCGGCGCCACCCGCACCGGCTCCCCGCCGACCCCGCCCCCGGCTCCCGGAGCGCGCTACGGCGCCGGTGCCCGTGCCGGAGCCCGACCGCGTCCGCTGCTTCGGGGCCTTCGGCGGCGTCGGCTGCGGCACCTCGATGACGACCGCGATGCCCGACGGCTCCCGCGCCCCCGTGATCCGGGACAGCTCCGCGTCGCTGGAGGTGACCCGTGTGGTGCGGGGCGCGATGCCCGCGTCCTGCATCAGCCGGGTCATCTCCCGCTTCTCGTCGGGCAGGACCAGCGTCACGACGCTGCCGGACTCGCCGGCGCGGGCCGTGCGGCCGCCCCGGTGGAGGTAGTCCTTGTGGTCGGTGGGCGGGTCCACGTTGACGACCAGGTCCAGGTCGTCGACGTGGATGCCACGGGCCGCCACGTTCGTCGCGACGAGCGCGGTGACCTGGCCGTTCTTGAACTGGTCCAGGGTCCGGTTGCGCTGCGGCTGGGAGCGCCCGCCGTGCAGGGCGGCCGCCCGTACACCGCTGGCCAGCAGCCGCTTGGCGAAGCGGTCGGCGGCGCGCTTGGTGTCGACGAACATGATCACGCGGCCGTCCCGGGCGGCGATCTTCGTGGCGACGGCCTTCTTGTCCGTCTCGTCCAGGACGTGGAGCACGTGGTGCTCCATCGTGGTGACCGCACCGGCGGAGGGGTCGACGGAGTGGACGACCGGGTCGGTGAGGAACATCTTGACGAGCCGGTCGATGTTCTTGTCCAGGGTCGCGGAGAACAGCATCCGCTGTCCGTCCGGCTCGACCTGCTTGAGCAGGGCGACGACCTGCGGCATGAAGCCCATGTCGGCCATCTGGTCGGCCTCGTCGAGGACGGTGACGGCGACCTCGTCCAGTCGGCAGTCGCCGCGCTCGATGAGGTCCTTGAGCCGGCCCGGGGTGGCGACCAGGACTTCGGCGCCACGCCGCAGGGTGGCGGACTGCTTGGTGATAGACATGCCGCCGACGACGGTGGCGAGCCGCAGGTTCACGGCGGTCGCGTACGGGGTCAGCGCGTCGGTGACCTGCTGGGCCAGTTCGCGGGTGGGTACGAGGACCATGGCGAGCGGGGCGCGCGGCTCGCCGCGGCGTCCGGCGGTACGGGCCAGCAGGGCCAGGCCGAAGGCGAGGGTCTTGCCGGAGCCGGTGCGGCCCCGGCCGAGGATGTCCCGGCCGGCCAGCGAGTTCGGCAGGGTCGCGCCCTGGATCGGGAACGGCTCGGTGACGCCCTGCGCGGCGAGGGTCTTCAGCAGCGCGGCCGGCATGTCCAGGTCGGCGAAGGCATCGACGGACGGCAGCGCCGGGGTCACCGTCTCCGGCAGGGTGAACTCGGCGGGCGGTGCGGCGGCGGGCTTGCGGCGGGCCGGGGCCTTGGAGCGGTTCGCGCCGCCCCGTGCGGAGCCCTGGCCGCCCTGACCGCCCTGCCCGCGGGCCGGACGGGAGCGCGGAGCCCGGTCCTGACGTTCGGCGCGGGGTGCGCGGTCACGCTCCTGGCCTTCGGCACGGGAAGCGCGGCCCTGACGTTCGGTGCGGGGGGTGCGGTCCTGTCGTTCTGAGCGGGTCATACGGAAGTGCCCTCCTGGGGGATTCCTGGGCGACTGCCGGATGGGTTCACTGCTCTGTGCCGGTCCGGCCGTCCTTGGTGCGCCCCCAGGATGTGCGCATAAGACGGCTTGTCCGCTCGGACAGCACAAACCGGGGCCCGCACCTTCACGGTGCGGGCCCCGGTCGCGAGGTACGCGTCGCGGCGATCAGGCCGGGACGATGTTCTCCGCCTGCGGGCCCTTCTGGCCCTGCGTGACGTCGAAGGAGACCTTCTGGCCCTCCTGCAGCTCACGGAAGCCGGAGGCGTTGATGTTGGAGTAGTGGGCGAAGACGTCGGCGCCGCCGCCGTCCTGCTCGATGAAGCCGAAGCCCTTTTCCGAGTTGAACCACTTCACGGTTCCAGTAGCCATGTCATTTCTCCTAACAGAGAGGTGCAGTGCCGGAAATCCACACTTCGTGGATTCCAAGTCGCCGCATTGAGCCCCATCCGGAGAAAGCCGGAAACAATAAAGCGCCTGACGAAGCATTCCCGTCAGGCGCACATAATGTTTATGGGTACCAAAACTGCAACGGGAACACCCTAGCACGTCCGCCCGGAGACGCACGTGAGCCAGGACACGTGCTCGGGGACGCGCCGGTCATGCAGGAGGAGCAGCCGCTCGCCAGGAACGATCACGTCGGCGAACGGGCACACGACCGCCGGAGCGCCCCCTCACGCCCCGGCCGCCAAAGCCGCGTCACTTCCGCCGTACCGTGCGCAGCGGCTGCCCCGGCCGCCACGACTCGACGACCAGGAAGTCCCCCTCAAGCCCGACCCGGACCACCTCGGTCAGCTCCGCCCGGAAGAGGTGGAAGGGCTGGGGCGGGTCGGCGTCCTCGATGACCCGGGCGAGGAACTCCGGGTCGGTGACCTCCACGGCCCGGCCGCTGACGCGGACGTCGCCGTCGTTCATCTCCGCGTCGGGCCCCGGGTTGGCGTGCAGGGCGAAGCGCGGGTCCCTCCGCAGGTCCACGGCCTTGCGGGAGTCCGGCATCATGCCGAGCAGCAGTTCGTCGAAGCGGAAGTCGGCCTCCAGGCCGGTGACGCGGGGTGAGCCGTCCGCGCGCAGGGTGGCGAGGACGTGGTGCTTGTAGAGCTGGAAGCGCCGGCGCACGGTGTCGGCGAAGACGGGTTCGGCGGCGGCGAAGGCGCCCCAGGAGACCGGAGAGGAGGGGGAGGAGGGTGCGGAAGACGTCATGGGCGCCATGGAACACCCGATACCCGACACCTTCTGTCCGCTTTCCCGGCCCGCCTCCGGCTCTCACACGTCCGAGAACGTGACCAGCACCGCCTGGCCCATCGTCCGCAGCACCCCGGGCGAAGCGTCCCGCGCCAGCACCGCGTCGTAGCGGTCCAGCCGGAGGTCCGTACCGTCGGGCCGGGCGTCCGTGCCGTCGAGGACGGTCCCGTCGTCCAGGGAGAGCGCGAGGACCGCGCCGCCCGGGGGCGGCATCAGGCGTACGGTGCCGCAGACGACGGCGGTCTCCGCCCGCGTACGCCCTCTGCGGTACATGACGTTCAGGTTGACGACGGGCCCGCCCAGCAGGAAGCCGTCGGTGGGCCGGTCGCCGGGGAAGTCGTGCGGCCACAGCGGTTCGTCGACGATGTGGTGCTCGCCGCCGACGACGAGGTCCATGCCCGCGCCCTCGACGACGGTCAGGGTGCGGTCGATGCCCGGGAAGAGGGAGAACGGGCCGTCGGCGGTGACGTCCGCGAGGCTGACCCGCCAGTCGAACCCGTCGGCCCCGTCGGGCGCGGCCGCCACCTCGCGGGTCAGCCCGCCGCCGTTCTTCCAGGGGACGGGCGTACGGTCGGCGGCCCGCAGGACACGGAGGCTCATCGGACGATCCCCCGGGCCTCGGCGGCGGCCAGCCAGGACGGGAACTCCCCCAGCAGCCGGTCGTACAGCTCGGTGTCCGGGACCTTTCGGGGGTCGAGCCCGGCGTGGAAGTACCCGGCGTTGTCGACGGGCCTCTTCGCGGGGACGGGCAGCTCGTCCAGTTTGCGCAGGAAGTCGAACTGGCTGCTGCGGGTGTCGCCGAAGCCGATGAACTGCCAGAACAGCGGCAGCCGGGCGGCCTTGCAGAGGTAGCGCTCGGCGGCCGGCTTGCTGGTGGGCCCGCCGTCCGTCTGGAAGACGACCAGGGCCGGGTCGGTGGAGCCGCTGTCGAGGTAGTGGTCGATGACGGCGTCCATGGCCACGTGGTAGTTGGTCCGGCCCATGTGCCCGAGGTTGGCGACGATCTTGTCGATCATCCCGTGGTGCCGGTCCAGTCCGATCTCCGCGTGCCCGTCCACATCGGTGGAGAAGAACACCACGGGCACCCGCCCGTCGTCGTCGAGGTGCGCCGACAGGCCCAGCACACGGTCGGCCAGCGCCTGCACGGTGCCGTCCCTGTAGTAGTCGCGCATCGATCCGGAGTAGTCGAGCACCAGGTAGACGGCCGCGCGCCGGCCGTTCAGCCCGTGCTTCTCCAGCGAGACCCCGGCGCTCTTGTACAGGCTGACGAGCCCGGGCGCGGTCCGGCGTACCTTCTCCAGGCTGATGGCCGGGCCGGTGCCCACGGCCGTGTGCGAACCGTGCATGACGGCCCCCCGTTTCTCCCCACTGAGGCTGCGGACTGCGGACCTTGAGGGTAGGTCACCGCGCGGCCCCCCGGCCCCGGATCCTCCTCATGCGTTCGCTATCTTGATCGCCGCCGCCCACACCGGCCCCCGTTGCGCACCCCCCGAGTGAAGGAGCCGGCCATGGAGGCCGCCGCCACCGCGTGTTACCGCCATCCGTCGTACGAGACGTATGTGCGCTGCACCCGCTGCGAGCGCAGCATCTGCCCGGAGTGCATGCACGAGGCCTCGGTCGGCCACCACTGCTCGGAGTGCGTGAAGGAGGGGCGGCGCTCGGTGCGGCGGGCCCGGACCGTGTTCGGCGGTGCGGTGTCGGGGGCGGTGGCCCCGGTGGTGACGTACGTCCTGATGGCGCTCAATGTGCTGGCGTACGTCGTCGAGGTGGTGCGGCCGGAGACCGTGGACCGGTTCGCGGTGCTGGGGGCCGCGCTGACGGGGGCGGACGGGGAGCAGTACTACTACCGGGGCGAGGAGTACGCCGGGTACCGGCTGACGGGGATCGCGGACGGCGAGTGGTACCGGCTGGTGACGGGCGCCTTTCTGCATCTGCCGCCGGACACCTCGTTCGGGGTGATGCACCTGCTGTTCAACATGT
This sequence comes from Streptomyces sp. NPDC043746, assembly GCF_056436485.1. Classification (NCBI taxonomy): domain Bacteria; kingdom Bacillati; phylum Actinomycetota; class Actinomycetes; order Kitasatosporales; family Streptomycetaceae; genus Streptomyces; species Streptomyces sp. NPDC043746. Next base: position 33,494 of record NZ_JBWKCM010000022.1, read on the forward strand.
TCGCGCTGTGGAACATCGGGCGGGCGGTGGAGGGGCGGCTCGGCCGGGTCCGCTGTCTGGCGCTGTATCTGCTGTCGGCGGTGGGCGGTTCGGTCGCGGTGTACCTGCTGGCGCCGGACACGTCCACCGTCGGCGCATCGGGTGCGGTGTTCGGACTGGCCGCCTCGTACTGGGTGATCAGCCGGCGGCTCGGCCACGACATGGCGGCCGTCAACCGGTTCATGGCCGGCTTCCTGCTCTGGATGGTGCTCTCGGCCCTCTTCACCTCGTGGCAGGGGCACCTGGGCGGGCTGCTGACCGGGGCGCTCGTGACGTACGGACTCGCCTACGCACCGGCGAAGCTGCGGACCGGGCCTCTTCAGCTCGCGGGCGGGGCGGTGCTGCTGGGGCTGTTCGCGGTGGCGGTGGCGGTGAAGACCTCGGCGCTGACCGGCGGCTGAGGCCACCGCTGAAGACTCGCGGAGCCGCACCGGCCCCGGACGCGCCACGGCGCCCACTGAGTCCGGTCGGGGACAGGCGGGCGCCGCGTTCAGTTCCGTACGCCGTTGTACGGGACGTATCAAGGGGGCTCCCCCGGGCCGCGTGGACCGGGGGGAACCCGGGTGGTGCTCAGACCAGCAGGGCTCGGTCCGTCGGGCGGACCGGGGCCGGGAGTGCGCTGGTCCCGGTCAGATACCGGTCCACTCCGCGGGCGGCGGAGCGGCCCTCGGCGATCGCCCAGACGATCAGCGACTGGCCGCGTCCCGCGTCACCGGCGACGAAGACGCCGTCGACGTTGGTCGCGTAGCTCTCGTCGCGGGCGACGTTGCCACGCTGGTCGAGCTCCAGGCCGAACTGCTGGACCAGACCGTTGGACTGGTCGGTTCCGGTGAAGCCCATGGCGAGGGTGACGAGCTGCGCGGGAAGGCGCCGCTCGGTGCCGGGCTTCTGCTCCAGCTTACCGTCCTTGAACTCCACCTCCACCAGGTGGAGGGCCTGGACGTTTCCGTCCTCGTCGCCCTCGAAGCGGGTGGTGGAGACGGAGTAGACCCGCTCGCCGCCCTCCTCGTGCGCGGAGGTGACCTTGTAGAGCATCGGGAAGGTCGGCCAGGGCTGGCCCGCGTTCCGCTCCTCGCCCGGCTTCGGCATGATCTCCAGCTGAGTGACGGAGGCCGCGCCCTGGCGGTGGGCGGTGCCCACGCAGTCGGCGCCGGTGTCGCCGCCGCCGATGACGACGACGTGCTTGCCGCCCGCGTGGATCGGGGCGACGGTCAGGTCGCCCTCCTGCACCTTGTTGGCGAGCGGCAGGTACTCCATGGCGAAGTGGACGCCGTTCAGCTCGCGGCCGGGGACCGGCAGGTCGCGGGAGACGGTGGCACCGGCCGCGATGACGACCGCGTCGTAGCGGCGGCGGAGCTTGGCGGCGTCGATGTCCTGGCCGATCTCCACCCCCGTACGGAACTTGGTGCCCTCCAGGCGCATCTGCTCGATGCGGCGGTTGATGTGCGACTTCTCCATCTTGAACTCGGGGATGCCGTAGCGGAGGAGGCCCCCGATGCGGTCCGCGCGCTCGTAGACGACGACGGTGTGGCCGGCCCGGGTCAGCTGCTGGGCGGCGGCGAGTCCGGCCGGGCCGGAGCCGATGACGGCGACGGTCTTGCCGGAGAGGCGCTCGGGCGGCTGCGGGGTGACGTCGCCGCTGTCCCACGCCTTGTCGATGATGGAGACTTCGACGTTCTTGATGGTGACGGCGGGCTGGTTGATGCCGAGGACGCACGCCGACTCGCAGGGGGCCGGGCAGAGCCGCCCGGTGAACTCCGGGAAGTTGTTCGTGGCGTGCAGCCGCTCGGAGGCGGCGGTCCAGTCCTCGCGGTAGGCGTAGTCGTTCCACTCGGGGATGAGGTTTCCGAGCGGGCAGCCGTTGTGGCAGAACGGGATGCCGCAGTCCATGCAGCGGCCGGCCTGCTTGCTGATGATCGGGAGCAGCGAGCCCGGAACGTAGACCTCGTTCCAGTCCTTGACGCGCTCGGCCACGGGGCGGGTCTTGGCGACCTCGCGCCCGGTGGTCAGGAAGCCCTTGGGGTCAGCCATGGGTCGCCGCCTCCATCATCTTCTCGGTGGTCTCCTGCTCGGAGAGACCGGCGAGCTCAGCGGCGTCCTTGGCGGCGAGCACTGCCTTGTACGTGGACGGGATGATCTTGCTGAAGCGGGTCACCGCGGTGTCCCACTCGGCGAGGAGCTTCTCCGCGACGGTGGAGCCGGTCTCCTCGTGGTGGCGGCGCACGACGTCGTGCAGCCACTGCTTGTCGGTGTCGTCCAGCTCCTCGATCGCGCCGAGGTTGCCGACGTTGACGTGGTCGCGGTCGAGATCGATGACGTACGCGATACCGCCCGACATGCCGGCGGCGAAGTTGCGGCCGGTCTCACCCAGGACGACCGCGTGGCCGCCGGTCATGTACTCGCAGCCGTGGTCGCCCACACCCTCGGAGACGACGAGGGCGCCGGAGTTGCGGACGCAGAAGCGCTCGCCGGTACGGCCGCGCAGGAACAGCTCGCCGCCGGTCGCGCCGTAGCCGATGGTGTTGCCGGCGATGGTGGAGTACTCGGCGAGGTGGTCGGCACCGCGGTCGGGGCGGACGACGACACGGCCGCCGGAGAGGCCCTTGCCGACGTAGTCGTTTGCGTCGCCCTCCAGGCGCAGGGTGACCCCGCGCGGGAGGAAGGCGCCGAAGGACTGGCCGGCCGAGCCGGTGAAGGTGATGTCGATGGTGTTCTCGGGCAGGCCCGCACCGCCGAACTTCCGGGTCACCTCGTGGCCGAGCATGGTGCCGACCGTGCGGTTGATGTTGCGGATGGCGACCTGGGCCCGGACCGGCTGGGCGGCCTCGGGGGTGTCGGCGCCGAGCGCGTCGGCGGCCAGCTTGATCAGCTGGTTGTCGAGCGCCTTGGTCAGCCCGTGGTCCTGCTCGACGATCCGGTGGCGGACCGCGCCCTCGGGCAGCTCGGGGACGTGGAAGAGCGGGGTGAGGTCGAGGCCCTGCGCCTTCCAGTGGGTAATGGCCCGGTCCTTGTCGAGGATCTCGGCGTGGCCGACGGCCTCCTCGATGGAGCGGAAGCCCAGCTCGGCGAGGATCTCGCGGACCTCTTCGGCGATGAACTCGAAGAAGTTGACGACGTACTCGGCCTTGCCGGAGAACCGGTCGCGGAGCACCGGGTTCTGGGTGGCGATGCCGACCGGGCAGGTGTCCAGGTGGCAGACGCGCATCATGACGCAGCCGGAGACGACGAGCGGCGCGGTCGCGAAACCGAACTCCTCGGCGCCGAGCAGCGCGGCGATGACGACGTCACGGCCGGTCTTGAGCTGCCCGTCGGTCTGGACGACGATGCGGTCGCGCAGGCCGTTGAGGAGCAGCGTCTGCTGGGTCTCGGCGAGACCCAGCTCCCAGGGGCCGCCCGCGTGCTTGAGCGAGGTGAGCGGGGAGGCGCCCGTTCCGCCGTCGTGGCCGGAGATGAGGACGACGTCCGCGTGGGCCTTGGAGACACCGGCGGCGACCGTGCCGACGCCGACCTCGGAGACCAGCTTCACGTGGATGCGGGCCTGCGGGTTGGCGTTCTTGAGGTCGTGGATGAGCTGCGCGAGGTCTTCGATGGAGTAGATGTCGTGGTGCGGCGGCGGCGAGATGAGGCCGACGCCAGGGGTGGAGTGCCGGGTCTTGGCGACCCAGGGGTAGACCTTGTGGCCGGGCAGCTGGCCGCCCTCGCCGGGCTTGGCGCCCTGGGCCATCTTGATCTGGATGTCGTCCGCGTTGACCAGGTATTCGCTGGTCACACCGAAGCGGCCGGAGGCGACCTGCTTGATGGAGGAGCGGCGCGCCGGGTCGTAGAGGCGCTCGGGGTCCTCGCCGCCCTCGCCGGTGTTGGACTTGCCGCCGAGCTGGTTCATCGCGATGGCCAGCGTCTCGTGCGCCTCGCGGGAGATGGAGCCGTACGACATGGCGCCGGTGGAGAACCGCTTGACGATCTCGGAGGCGGGCTCGACCTCGTCGATGGAGATCGGGGCCCGGTCGGAGGTGAAGCCGAAGAGGCCGCGGAGCGTCATGAGCCGCTCGGACTGCTCGTTCACCCGGTCCGTGTACTGCTTGAAGATGTCGTAGCGGCGGTTGCGGGTGGAGTGCTGGAGGCGGAAGACCGTCTCCGGGTCGAAGAGGTGCGGCTCGCCCTCGCGGCGCCACTGGTACTCGCCGCCGATCTCCAGCGCGCGGTGCGAGGCCGCGATGCCGGAGGCGGGGTACGCCTTGGTGTGCCGGGCGGCGACCTCCTTGGCGATGACGTCCAGTCCGGCGCCGCCGATCTTGGTGGCGGTGCCGTTGAAGTACGTGGCGACGAACTCCTCGTCGAGGCCGACGGCCTCGAAGACCTGGGCGCCGCGGTAGGAGGCGACGGTGGAGATGCCCATCTTGGACATGACCTTCAGGACGCCCTTGCCGAGGGCGTAGATCAGGTTCCGGATGGCCTGCTCGGCCTCGATGTCCTCGATGAACGTGCCGGCCCGGACCAGGTCCTCGACGGACTCCATGGCGAGGTACGGGTTGACCGCGGCGGCGCCGTAGCCGATGAGCAGGGCGACGTGGTGGACCTCGCGGACGTCCCCGGCCTCGACCAGCAGCCCCACCTGGGTGCGCTGCTTGGTGCGGATGAGGTGGTGGTGGACGGCGGAGGTGAGCAGCAGCGAGGGGATCGGGGCGTGCTCGGCGTCGGAGTGCCGGTCGGAGAGGACGATGAGGCGGGCGCCGTCCTCGATGGCGGCGTCGACCTCGGAGCAGATGGCCTCGATCCGGGCGGCGAGCGCGTCGCCGCCGCCGCTGACCCGGTAGAGCCCGGCGAGGGTGGCGGCCTTCATGCCCGGCATGTCGCCGTCGGCGTTGATGTGGATCAGCTTGGCCAGCTCGTCGTTGTCGATCACCGGGAACGGCAGCGTGACGCTGCGGCACGCGGCGGCGGTGGGCTCCAGGATGTTGCCCTGGGGGCCGAGCGAGGAGCGCAGCGAGGTGACCAGTTCCTCGCGGATGGCGTCCAGCGGCGGGTTGGTGACCTGGGCGAAGAGCTGGGTGAAGTAGTCGAAGAGGAGCCGGGGGCGCTCGGAGAGCGCGGCGATGGGCGAGTCGGTGCCCATGGAGCCGAGTGGCTCTCCGGCGGTGCGGGCCATCGGGGCGAGGATGACGCGCAGCTCTTCCTCGGTGTAGCCGAAGGTCTGCTGGCGGCGGGTGACCGAGGCGTGGGTGTGCACGATGTGCTCGCGCTCGGGCAGGTCGCTCAGCTCGATCTCGCCGGTCTCCAGCCACTCCTGGTAGGGGTGCTCGGCGGCGAGGGACGCCTTGATCTCGTCGTCCTCGATGATGCGGTGCTCGGCGGTGTCGACGAGGAACATCCTGCCGGGCTGGAGGCGGCCCTTGCGGACGACCTTGGCCGGGTCGATGTCCAGGACGCCGACCTCGGAGGAGAGCACGACGAGGCCGTCGTCGGTGACCCAGTAGCGGCCGGGGCGCAGACCGTTGCGGTCGAGGACCGCGCCGACCTGGACGCCGTCGGTGAAGGTGACGCAGGCCGGGCCGTCCCAGGGCTCCATCATCGTCGCGTGGTACTGGTAGAAGGCGCGCCGGGCCGGGTCCATGGAGTCGTGGTTCTCCCACGCCTCGGGGACCATCATCAGCACCGAGTGCGGCAGCGAGCGCCCGCCGAGGTGGAGCAGCTCCAGGACCTCGTCGAAGGAGGCGGAGTCGGAGGCGTCCGGGGTGCAGACGGGGAAGATCCGGTCGAGCTGCGCCTGGCCGAAGAGCTCGGAGGCGAGCTGGGACTCGCGGGCCTTCATCCAGTTGCGGTTGCCCTTGACCGTGTTGATCTCGCCGTTGTGCGCGACGAAGCGGTACGGGTGGGCCAGCGGCCAGCTGGGGAAGGTGTTGGTCGAGAAGCGGGAGTGGACCAGCGCGACCGCGGAGCCGAAGCGGCGGTCGGAGAGGTCGGGGAAGAACGGCTCCAGCTGCCCGGTGGTGAGCATGCCCTTGTAGACGATGGTGCGGGCGGAGAGCGAGGGGAAGTACACCCCGGCCTCACGCTCGGCACGCTTGCGCAGGACGAACGCCTTGCGGTCCAGGACGATGCCGGTGGACTCGCCGTCGGCGACGAAGAGCTGCCGGAACTCGGGCATGGTGGCACGGGCGCCGTTGCCGAGAAGCGCGGGGGTGACCGGGACGTCGCGCCAGCCGAGGACGGTGAGGCCCTCCTGGGTGGCGATCTCCTCGATCGTGCGGACGGCCTCGGTGGAGCCGTCGGCGGGGAGGAAGGCGATACCGACGGCGTAGGAACCCGCCTCGGGCAGCTCGAAAGGGGTCTCGGCGCGCAGGAACGCGTCGGGGACCTGGCAGAGGATGCCGGCGCCGTCGCCGGAGTCGGGCTCGGAACCGGTGGCACCGCGGTGTTCGAGATTGCGCAGCACGGTCAGCGCCTGCTCGACCAGCTCATGGCTGGCCACACCGGTCAGAGTGGCCACGAACCCGACACCACAGGCGTCGTGTTCGTTACGGGGGTCGTACATCCCCTGCTGGGCGGGGCGACCGTCCATGGGCGACCAGGCGTCGATACGCATCGGCTCTCCCGTCGTCGTCGTGGCATATGCAGTGCCGAGGGACGACGTTGGCCCTCTGCGAAATTTCGTGCAGGTTACATGATGGGGCGCTTCTCAAGAAGCGGAAGGCCTGTTCCAACATACGGACACTGCGGTGACCGGAGGTGACTGGGTGACCAGAAGTGACCGGACTGCCGGGGAGTGGGCCGCTGTCGGAAGGACCGGCGCCCGGGGAGTCGCAGAGAGCAGGCGTCGTTGCCTGCGGTGCCTACGGCTCATGCCCGGCGGCGAAGCAAACGAAACCACCGGGTAACGGCTACTTATGTGTAGCGCTGCATAGGGTCTCATTTTACGGCTGCCGGGCCCGCCCCGCCCAGTGGGCGGGGCCAAGACGTATGTCACAAGGGTTACCGCGCGATGGAGCCGTTCGGGCGGCGGTGGTACGCCGGGGCGCCCCCCGCGTGTCAGCCGAGCGCTACGCCGAACAGGGTGCCGAGTCCGTACGTCAGTGCCGCCGCCGCACCGCCGAGGGCGAGCTGCCGCAGCCCGCTGAACCACCAGGTGCGGGCGGTCACCCGGGCCACCACCGCGCCGCAGCCGAAGAGTCCCAGCAGGGCGAGGAGCACCGAGGGCCACAGGGCGCTCGCGCCGAGGAGGTAGGGCAGGACGGGCAGCAGCGCGCCGAGGGCGAAGGCGCCGAAGGAGGAGAAGGCGGCCACCAGCGGGGACGGCAGGTCGTTCGGGTCGATGCCCAGCTCCTCGCGGGCGTGGATCTCCAGCGCCTGCTCCGGGTCGCGCGAGAGCTGCCGGGCCACCTCGCCGGCCAGCGGAGCGTCCACACCCCGGGCCTCGTAGAGCGCGGCCAGCTCGGCCATCTCGTCGTCGGGGTGCTTGCGCAGCTCCCGGCGCTCCACGGCCAGCTCGGCCTCGACCAGATCGCGCTGGGAGGCCACGGAGGTGTACTCACCGGCCGCCATGGAGAAGGCCCCGGCCGCCAGACCGGCGAGACCGGCGATGACGATGGTCTGCTGGGAGACCGCACCGCCCGCGACACCGGTCATCAGGGCGAGGTTGGAGACCAGTCCGTCCATGGCGCCGAAGACGGCGGGGCGCAGCCAGCCCCCGTTCACATCCCGGTGGGTGTGGTTGTCCCGGTGCGCCGCGTGCAGGACGGCGTCGGTCTCGATGATGGCCACTGCTCACTTCTCCCCGCGTGATACAAGTTTTGACAAAGTCCAAAGTACGCCTGCCGGGCGATCTCCGCCAGGAAGGCAGGCCTGGCTTACCACCCCTCTGACCTGCGAAGAAAGGCCAGGCTGACCTTTCCTGCGGTCAGCCGAACGGGCCCTTTCGACGGCCGTGCGGCCGTCGCCGGCCCCGCGTGTGGGAGGGATGCAGGGATGCGGGGACGCTGAGCCACGGGCAGCGGGCCCGGCGCCGCCGCATCGCCGACGGGGCAGCCGCGAGCGCCCTCGCTGACGCCCCCACGCCCTGCCCCACCACTGGACCGCCCCGCCGAAGAACCGCCTCGCCACCTCCGTACCCGACTTCGGCCGGGCCGGGATCGACACCCTCGCCGCACCGACCCACCAGGAGGCTCCGCGCCCATGACCCGCATCGCCGTACTCGGCAGCACCAACATGGACCTCGTCGCCTACACCGCCCGCGCCCCGGGACTCGGGGAGACCGTGACCGGGCGGGAGTTCCGGACGATCCCCGGCGGCAAGGGGGCCAACCAGGCCGTGGCCGCCGCCCGCGCGGGCGGGGAGGTGGCGATGATCGGCGCGGTCGGGGACGACCCGTACGGCGCCCGGCTGCGCGACGGCCTCGAACACGCCGGGGTCGACACCGACCTGCTCCACACCGCCGAGGGCCCCAGCGGCACCGCGCACATCGTCGTGGACGACACCGGGGCCAACGCGATCGTCGTGATCCCGGGCGCCAACGGCGTCGTCACCACGCTCGGCCCCGGCGAGATCGCCGCCATCGCCTCCGCCGAGCTGCTGCTGTTGCAGCTCGAACTCCCGCTCTCCGCCGTGGTGGAGGGCGCCCGCGCCGCCCGCTCCCAGGGCGTGCGGACCATCCTCACCCCCTCCCCCGTACAGCCGCTGCCCGATGAGCTCCTGGACCACATCGACCTGTTGGTTCCCAACGAGCACGAGGCCGCCGCCCTCTCCGGGCAGGGTGAACCCCACGCGGCAGCCCAGATCCTGCTGCGCCAGGTGCCCGAGGTGATCATCACGCTGGGCGCGAAGGGGTCCCTGTACGCGGCCCGGGGCGGCGAGCCGGTGCTGTTCGAGGCTCCCGAGGTGCGGGCCGTCGACTCGACCGGGGCGGGGGACACGTTCGTCGGGGCGCTGGCGGTGGCGCTCGGGGAGGGGCGACCGGTGGCGAAGGCGTTGGCGTTCGCCTCCTCGGCCGCCGCGCTGTGCGTCCAGAAGCCGGGCGCCTCCACCTCCATGCCGTACCGCAGCGAGATCGAGGCGCCGGTGTGACCGAGGTCGAGCACCCCCGCGAGCGCGACCGGCCCGGCCCTGTCCGGCCACGCACGCACCCCGCTCCCACAACAGCGCCGCGCGCGACAGCTGCTGCTGGAGGCGGCGCTCGCCGTGAAGCACGCGTCTCGGCTCGCCACGGCCCGTCCCGGCGCCCACCGCATCGCGCGGGGCAGGGCGGCGGCGCTACCGGGCGGGCGGGCCGTGGGCGCGGCGGCGGTGGCGGACCGCCGCACACCGGCGATCGCCGGGCCGGTCCGAGGTTCCTCGGACCGGCC
>NZ_JBWKCM010000022.1:42877-93889 GCF_056436485.1 Streptomyces sp. NPDC043746
CCAGACGCTCGCGGCCGGCGGCAACATCCTATTCACCCACCACTCCAACCCCCCCCCCCCCCCCCCCCCCCCCCCCCCCCCCCCCCCCCCCCCCCCCCCCCCGGCGATCGGGAGTGGCGCGGAGTGCGCCGTGCGGCGGCGCGGGAGGTCAGCTCTTGTCGGCGGCTTCGGGAGCGGAGTCCTTCTTCCGCAGCGGGTCGCCGTCGTCGGCGCGGGCCTGCGGCGTGTCCTTCTTCAGCGGGTCCCCGTCCGTGGCGTCAGGGGTGTCCGCTTCCTCGGCGCCGTCCTTCTTCTCGACGGACTCGGCAGCGCTCTCCGGCCTCTCCGGTTCGACGATCTCCTCGCGGCCCGGGCGGAGCCTGGCGGAGATCACGATGTAGGTGACGGCGAGGACGAAGACGATGATCGCGGTCCACACGTTCAGGCGCAGACCCAGGACGTGGTGGGCCTCGTCGACCCGCATGTACTCGATCCAGCCGCGACCGGCGCAGTAGGCCGCGACGTACAGGGCGAAGGCCCGTCCGTGGCCGAGCTTGAAGCGGCGGTCGGCCCAGACGACCAGGAGCGCGACGCCGATGCACCACAGCGACTCGTAGAGGAAGGTCGGGTGGTACGTCCCGGCGACCCGGTTCGGGCCCTCGCTGATCTCCAGAGCCCAGGGCAGGTCGGTCGGCCTGCCGTACAGCTCCTGGTTGAACCAGTTGCCCCAGCGGCCGATGGCCTGGGCGACGGCGATGCCGGGGGCCAGCGCGTCCGCCCAGGCGGGGAGCGGGATGCCACGGCGGCGGCAGCCGATCCAGGCGCCGACCGCGCCGAGCGCGATGGCGCCCCAGATGCCGAGGCCGCCTTCCCAGATCTTGAAGGCGTCGACCCAGTTCCGGCCTTCGCTGAAGTAGAGCTGGTAGTCGGTGATCACGTGGTAGAGCCGGCCGCCGACGAGGCCGAAGGGCACCGCCCAGACGGCGATGTCGGCGACGGTGCCGGCTTTGCCGCCACGGGCGACCCAGCGCTTGTTGCCGATCCAGACGGCGACGAAGACACCGATGATGATGCAGAACGCGTAGCCGCGCAGCGGGATCGGGCCTAGCTCGATCACGCCGGTCGACGGGCTGGGAATGGAGGCAAGGTTCATGACGGGGTCGACGCTACCTTGCCGGGCGGTGGGTACGGCAAGCCGCCCGGCAACGTCCTGGTAACGAGGGCACCGGCACGGGCCCGCCCGCCCGGTGCCCCGGGCGGGCCCCCGTCAGACCCCGGCGGACCCTGCCGACACCGCCGGATCCCAAGGGGCCCCGCCGGCCCCGGCAGGCTCTTCGGCACTCAGGAGGCGGGAGCGGCGGACGGGGTGGCGGTGCCGGGCTTCTTGCCCTTGTTGGCCTCCATGACCCACTTCTTCAGGTTCTCCACGGAGATCTGCTCGTCGCCCTTCTTCGGGAAGATCGACTCGCCGTTGAGGAGCGCGGTCGGGGTGCCCTGGAAGCCGCCCTCACGGAACGCGGTGTCGGACTTCTGGACCCAGCTGTCGTGGGTGCCCTCCTCCACGCAGCTGCGGAACTCCGGCGTGTCGAGCCCCTTCACCTCACCGGCCAGCTCGATCAGCCGGCTGTTCTTGGCGAAGGCGTCGTCGGGCTCGGGGGGCTGGTTGCGGAAGAGCACGTCGTGGTACGGGGCGAACTTGCCGACGTCCTGGGCGCAGGCGGCGGCGTTGGCGGCGCGCAGCGAGCCCTTGCCGCCCAGGTTGCCGTCGATGATCGTGGCCAGGTGGTAGTCCACCTTGAGCCGGCCCGCCTCGACCAGCTCCGTGATGGTGTCCCGGAAGGCGTTCTCGAACTGGGCGCAGACCGGGCAGCGGAAGTCCTCCCAGATCGTGAGCGTGGACGGGGCGTCGGGGGCACCGACGGGGAGGGTCAGGGAGGCCTCGCCGGTGGCTCCCGACGGGGTGATGGCGGGGCCGGAGGCGGTGTCGTCGCCGTCCTTGCCGACGTTGGCCGCGATCAGGCCGATCACGGCGGTCAGCGCCAGCACGCCGACCACGGCGGAGGAGACGATCAGCGTACGGCGGCGCTTCTCGCGGCCCTTGTCCCGCTCGCGCTGCTGGGCCAGGCGCTCACGCGCACTTCGGTTTCCCTCAGGAATCTTGTCGCTCACACCCGCAGCAACGAACCGGGGAGGCACCTGCGCGCCTCCCCGGTCCACAATCCACCCGTTCGGGTGATCCAGCGGCTCAGCGCTTTCGAACGCCTTCGGCCAGCTCGCCCGCGAGCGAGCGGACGGCGTCGAGACCGGCGGTCCCGTCGGGGGCGTCCAGGATGGCCTTGACGAAGGCCGAGCCGACGATCACGCCGTCCGCGAAGCCGGCGACCTCGGCGGCCTGCTCGGCGTTGGAGACCCCGAGGCCGACGCAGACCGGCAGATCGGTGGTGGCGCGGGTGCGCCCCACCAGCTCCTGGGCCTGGGCGCCGACGGAGGCGCGGGTTCCGGTGACGCCCATCAGGGAGGCGGCGTAGACGAAGCCGCTGCCGACCGCCGTGATGGCGGCGAGGCGGGCGTCCTGGCTGCTGGGGGCGACGACGAACACGGTGGCGAGGCCGTGCTTGTCGGCGTGCTCGCGCCACAGCGCGGACTCCTGGACCGGCAGGTCGGGCAGGATGCACCCGGCACCGCCCGCCTCGGCCAGCTCGGCGGTGAAGCGCTCGACTCCGTACCGGTCGATGGGGTTCCAGTACGTCATGACTAGGATCGGGACGCCGGTGGCCTCGTACGCCTCGCGGACCGTCCGCATCACGTCCGCGATCCGGACCCCGCCGCGCAGGGCGATGTCGTCGGCGGTCTGGATGACCGGCCCGTCGAGGACCGGGTCGCTGTGCGGAAGTCCGACCTCCACGACATCCGCGCCGCCCGCGACGACGGCCTTGACCGCCTCGATGCCTCCGTCCACGGTCGGGAAGCCGGCCGGGAGGTAGGCGATCAGCGCGGCCCGGCCCTCCGCCTTCGCGGCGGCCAGGGTGGTGCTCAACAGCTCGATGTTGCCGCTCACTTGGCGTCCCCCACGATCTCGGCGCGGTCGCTGTCCGCGTCCGCCTCCACGGCGGCGTCGGTGTCGTACAGCCCGAAGTAGCGGGCGGCGGTGTCCATGTCCTTGTCGCCCCGGCCGGACAGGTTGACCAGGATCAGCCCGTCCTTGCCCAGCTCCTTGCCGAGGTCCAGGGCTCCGGCGAGCGCGTGGGCGCTCTCGATGGCCGGGATGATCCCCTCGGTGCGCGAGAGCAGGCGCAGGGCCTGCATGGCGGCGTCGTCGGTGACCGCGCGGTACTCACCGCGCCCGATGTCCTTGAGGTAGGAGTGCTCCGGGCCGATGCCGGGGTAGTCCAGCCCGGCGGAGATGGAGTACGGCTCGGTGATCTGGCCCTCGTCGTCCTGGAGGACGTAGGAGCGCGATCCGTGCAGGATGCCCGGCTCCCCCGCCGTCAGGGTCGCCGCGTGCTCGCCGGTCTCCACACCGTGCCCGGCGGGCTCGCAGCCGACCAGGCGGACGTCGGCGTCCGGGATGAAGGCGTGGAAGAGGCCGATGGCGTTGGAGCCGCCGCCGACACAGGCGACCGCCGCGTCGGGGAGGCGGCCGGTGCGCTCCAGGAGCTGGCGGCGGGCCTCGACGCCGATGACCCGGTGGAAGTCGCGGACCATCGCCGGGAAGGGGTGCGGACCCGCGACCGTACCGAAGAGGTAGTGCGTGCGGTCCACGTTGGCGACCCAGTCGCGGAACGCCTCGTTGATGGCGTCCTTCAGCGTCCGCGAGCCGGACTTCACGGCGACGACCTCGGCGCCGAGCATCCGCATCCGGGCCACGTTCAGCGCCTGGCGCCGGGTGTCGATCTCGCCCATGTAGATGGTGCAGTCGAGGCCGAAGAGGGCGCAGGCGGTGGCGGTGGCGACCCCGTGCTGACCGGCCCCGGTCTCCGCGATGACCCGCGTCTTGCCCATGCGCTTGGTGAGGAGCGCCTGGCCCAGCACGTTGTTGATCTTGTGCGAGCCGGTGTGGTTCAGGTCCTCGCGCTTGAGGAAGACCCGGGCACCGCCCGCGTGCTCCGCGAAGCGCGGTACCTCGGTCAGCGCGCTGGGGCGCCCCGTGTAGTTGACCATCAGCTCGTTGAGCTCGGCGGCGAACTCCGGGTCGGACTTGGCCTTGTCGTACTCGACGGCGACCTCGTCCACGGCGGCGACGAGCGCCTCCGGGATGAACTTGCCGCCGTAGGCACCGAAATAGCCCTCGGCGCTGGGGGTCAGACCCTCGGGGTCCGGAACGAAGAACTCGGACGTCATGCGACGTACTCCTTGGCATGGCAACGGGTGGGTTCACCGTATGCGCGGAGCGGCGAGCGCCACCGGGACCGGCCTGCGGTCGCGGTGGTGCGGTCGTACGTACGAGTAAGTGGCGTGGTGCGGTACGTCGTCGGCCGGGGCTCGCCTACAGCGCGGACCCCGGGCGCCATCGCATCCCGTTGACCTGGCCGGGCTCGTCCCCGATCACGTACCGCACGCGCCGCCCGTGGACGCGCCGGGCAGGGGCGCGGCAGCCACGCGGCCTGCACCCGCGCGCCAGCGGGGCGTGCGGGTCCCGGGCCGGAGCCCCGGCGGGGCGCAGGCCCGGCCGGGTGCGGGGCACGGGACGGTCGGTCACGGCTCAGGGCCCCCGGTCAGCCGCGGCCGTGGCGGAGGGCCGGGTGGGCGCCCGCGGCGACCAGGTCCGCGACGGCGGCGCGCGGGTCGCGGCCGGTGACCAGGGACTCCCCGACGAGGACGGCGTCGGCGCCGGCGTTGGCGTACGCGATCAGGTCGTGCGGGCCCCGGACGCCGGACTCGGCGACCTTGACGATGTGGTCGGGGATCTCGGGGCCGACGCGCTCGAAGGTGGAGCGGTCGACCTTGAGGTCCTTCAGGTTGCGCGCGTTGACCCCGATGATCTTGGCTCCGGCGTCCACGGCGCGCTCCACCTCCTCCTCGTCGTGCACCTCGACGAGCGGGGTGAGCCCGATGGACTCGGCGCGCTCGATGAGGGAGACCAGGGCCTGCTGGTCGAGGGCCGCGACGATCAGCAGGACGAGGTCGGCGCCGTAGGCCCGGGCCTCCCACAGCTGGTACGAGGTGACGATGAAGTCCTTGCGCAGGACCGGGATGTCGACTTTGGCGCGGACGGCCTCCAGGTCCGCGAGCGAACCGCCGAAGCGGCGCTCCTCGGTGAGGACCGAGATGACGGACGCGCCGCCCGCCTCGTAGTCCGCGGCGAGGCCGGCGGGGTCCGCGATGGCGGCCAGGGCCCCCTTGGACGGGGACGAGCGCTTGACCTCGCAGATGACGGTGACGCCCTCGCCGCGCAGGGCGGCGACTCCGTCCTTGGCCTGGGGAGCACGGGCCGCGCGCTCCTTCAGCTCGTCGAGGCTGACGCGCGCCTGCCGCTCCGCGAGGTCGGCGCGAACGCCGTCGATGATCTCGTCGAGCACACTCACGCGAGCGGCCCCCTTCCGGGACGGTTGACGGTGAACAGGATCAGCCACACCGATGGTATCCGCAGGAGGCCCCGGGGCCCGCATCCGGCCACGCCGCGTCCCACTACCTGGGCATTCAGGGGGCCAGGGCCGAGCCGAAGGGCAGATTCCGGACGACGGTGAAGATCAGCAGCACGGCTCCGATCCCCCACCACCAGGCGGGTGCCAACCGGATCCGCAGGGGCTGCCCGCGCCAGGCCCGGACCAGCCAGAGCACCCAGAGCGCGGCGAAGAGGAAGTAGCCGGCGGTGGCGACCGCGTTGGCCGAGAAGGCGGCCCCGAGATCGCCGTGGATGAAGGCGTGGGCACTGCGGAGGCCGCCGCAGCCGGGGCAGAAGGTGCTGGTCAGCTTGAGCAGCGGGCAGACGGGGTAGTGGCCGGGCTCGTTGGGGTCGACGGTCCCGACGTACGCGAAGGCACCGGCGACGGCGGCGAGGATGCCGAGAGGGGTGGCGAGGCCCTTCCACCCCGTCCGGGGCCCCTCCCGGTCCGTTCGGGGCCCTTTCACGCCCGGACGGGCTAGTTGCGGGCGGGCCGTGTCCGGAGTCGGGCAGACGGTCAGGGGCATGGTCCGGGGACCGGCACCCTGAGGCGCGGCTTCCGGAGTCGGGTCCGGGCCCGGGGGCTCGGGGGCGGCGGAGGGGGTGGGCGAGGCGTTCACCCGGTGATTGTCGCCGCTCATACGGAAAGGCGCAGCCCCACCGGGACTGCGCCTTGCTGCGTGTCGGCCGCGCGGACGGGCCGGCGGGGTGTCAGTGGGAGACCTGGGCCTCTCCGGCGCGGGCGCGGGCCTCCGCCAGTTCGGCGGACTCCTTCGGCATGCCGAGGCCGGCGAGCTTCATGGCGTAACCGACGATGCCGCCGCCGAAGATGACGGCGATACCGGCCCAGAAGCCGAGCGGGTTGGCCGCGACCATGAAGACGCCTGCGACGCAGAAGCCGATGAAGGAGATGATGACACCGGTCCAGGCGGCCGGGGTGTGTCCGTGGCTGCTGCCCGCCATGAGTTGCTCCTTGTTGGTGTTGCGCTGTGGGTTCGCGGTGTGTGTCGCTGTAGCTGCCGCTCGGAGGACGGCTCGCCTCCATTGTCCCGCACGGGGGCACAGGAGGTGAGCGGGGGGTCACCCGTCGGGTGTGTCCGACCGGTGTCCGGCCGGTGCCCGGCCCGTCGGGTCCTCGCCCCGGTCCAGCGCCTTCCACAGCTCCTCAGGCCGGTCCGGGTCCGGGTCGGTGCGGGGGGCCCTGCGGGGACGTGGGGTGCCGTCGCGTTCGTAGCGGCCGGACATCGTGGGCCAGCGGTCCCCGTAGCGCAGGGCGAGGAGCCCGGCGAGCAGGATCAGCAGGCCGCCGGCAGCGGTGACGTAGGGCCAGGCGGTGTGGGTGAGGGCGTTGATGGTGGCGGCCGTGTCACCCGTGGTGCGGGCGGCCTGCTCGTCGAGGGCCGTGCTGTCGGACGCGCCCGCCCAGGCGCTGACCGTGGCGCCGAGGCCGCTGAGGGCGAGGAGGACGGCCACCGTGCGGCGGCCGACGCCCCGGACGGCGAAGACGGCGAGGAGGGCGGCCAGGCCGACCACGGCCAGGGCGGCCGGGGCGCCGGTGACGTCCCGCCCGTCGGCGGTCAGCGGCAGGGCACCCCCACCGGTGGCCGCCAGGCCCTCGGCCCAGGTCCGGCCGGAGGCCAGCAGGACGACGGTCGCGCCCGCCGCGCCCAGGAGCAGCCCGGCCGCGAGCGACCGTCGGCCGCTTCCGCCGCCCGGGGAGGCGGACGCGACACCGGGAGCCGAGGCGGTCGCGGCGTCCGTGTCCGAGGCCGTTTCCGCGTCCGTGCCGGGAGCGGCCGCCGCTTCGGGCACGGCTGCGGGTTCCGCGTCCGGCGCGGGCGCGGAGGGCGCCTCGGACTCGGGGTCGGCGGTGACGGCGCGGGGCTGGGGTACGGGGGCGGCACTCACGTCATCCACTATCCCTCACGGCCTCACCGGCCGTGGAGCCGGTTGGCGGTATGGACGGCGCGGAGCACGGCGGCGGCCTTGTTGCGGCACTCGTTGTCCTCCGCGACCGGGTCGGAGTCCGCGACGACCCCCGCTCCGGCCTGCACATACGCGGTGCCGTCGCGGAGCAGGGCGGTGCGGATGGCGATGGCGGTGTCGGAGTCCCCGGCGAAGTCGAGGTAGCCGACGCAGCCTCCGTACAGTCCGCGGCGGCTCGGCTCCAGCTCCTCGATGATCTGCATGGCCCGGGGCTTGGGGGCGCCGGAGAGGGTGCCCGCGGGGAAGCAGGCGGTGAGGACGTCGAAGGCGGTGCGGTCCTCGGTGACGCGGCCGGTGACGGTGGAGACGATGTGCATGACGTGTGAGTACCGCTCGATGGACATGAAGTCGACGACCTCCACGCTGCCCGGCTCGCAGACCCGGCCCAGGTCGTTGCGGCCGAGGTCGACGAGCATCAGGTGCTCGGCGCGCTCCTTGGGGTCCGCGAGCAGCTCCTCCGCGAGCGCCTGGTCCTCCTGCGGGGTGGCGCCCCGGTGCCGGGTCCCGGCGATCGGGTGGACCATCGCCCGGCCGCCCTCGACCTTGACCAGGGCCTCGGGGCTGGAGCCGACGACGTCGAACCCGTCGAAGCGGAAGAGGTACATGTACGGGGAGGGGTTGGTGGCCCGCAGCACCCGGTAGACGTCCAGGGCACTCGCCGTGCACGGGGTCTCGAAGCGCTGCGAGGGCACGACCTGGAAGGCCTCGCCGGCCCGGATGCGCTCCTTGATGTCCTCCACGGCCTCCTGGTAGGACGCGCCGCCCCAGAGCGCGGTGTACGGGGGCAGCTCGGAGGGGGGCAGGACGGCGGGGGCGTTCTCGACCGGGCGGCGCAGGTCCCGCTCCATCGCGTCGAGCCGGGCGACGGCGTCCGCGTACGCCTCGTCGACGCCGGTCGAGAGGTCGTTGTGGTTGATCGCGTTGGCGATCAGCTGGACCGTGCCGTTCTGGTGGTCGAGCACGGCGAGGTCCGAGGTGAGGAGCATGGTCAGCTCGGGCAGCTTCAGGTCGTCGCCGCCGTACTCACCGATCTTCTCCAGGCGGCGCACGACGTCGTAGCCGAGGTAGCCGACCATGCCGCCGGTGAACGGGGGCAGCCCCGCGTCCTCGACCAGGTCGCGCGGGGTGTGCAGGGTCTCGACGGTGGCGCGCAGGGCCTCCAGCGGGTCGCCGTCGACGGGGACGCCGACGGGCGGGGTGCCGAGCCAGTGGGCCGCGCCGTCGCGGGCGGTGAGGGTGGCGGCGCTGCGTACGCCGATGAAGGAGTAGCGCGACCAGGTGCGGCCGTTCTCCGCGGACTCCAGCAGGAAGGTGCCGGGGCGCTCGGCGGCGAGCTTGCGGTAGAGGCCGACCGGGGTGTCGCCGTCCGCGAGGAGGCGGCGGCTGACGGGGACGACGCGCCGGTCGACGGCCAGTTTGCGGAAGGTGTCGAGATCCATGGCCGGACCTTAGCTGTCGAGGGGGGTGAGGACGTCGGCGTCGAAGCAGGTGCGGTCGCCGGTGTGGCAGGCGGCGCCGGTCTGGTCGACCTTGACCAGCACGGTGTCGGCGTCGCAGTCCAGGGCGACGGACTTCACCCGCTGGATGTGGCCGGAGGTGTCGCCCTTGACCCAGTACTCCTGGCGGCTGCGCGACCAGTAGGTGCAGCGGCCCGTGGTGAGGGTGCGGTGCAGCGCCTCGTCGTCCATCCAGCCGAGCATCAGCACCTCGCCGGTGTCGTACTGCTGGGCGATGGCCGGGACCAGACCGTCGGCGCCGCGCTTGAGGCGCGCGGCGATGGCGGGGTCGAGGCGGCTGGTGGGCGGCGTGGGGCCGGGCGTGCTGGTCATGGGCCCATTGTGCCGTGGTGGCGGGGGCTCTCCGGGCGGACGTCCACTGGGCGGACCCCGGTCGACGGCCGTACGCTGGCGGGCATGTCGACCCATGCGAAGCGTGAACGTCTCCTGCTGGCCGATCTGTTGGAGGCGGCCGGTCCCGGGGCCCCGACCCTGTGCGAGGGCTGGAAGACCCGTGACCTCGCCGCCCATGTGGTGGTCCGGGAGCGCCGGGCGGACGCGGCGGGCGGGCTGGTGATCGGCGCGCTGAAGAGCCGGCTGGAGCGGGTGCAGGCGGAGTTCGCGGCGAAGCCGTACGAGGAGCTGATCCAGCTGATCCGGACGGGGCCGCCCCGGTTCTCCCCGATGTCCCTCAAGCAGATCGACGAGGCGGCGAACACGGTGGAGTTCTTCATCCACGCGGAGGACGTGCGCCGGGCCCAGCCGGACTGGTCACGGCGCGAGCTGGACCCGGTCTTCGCGGATGTCCTCTGGTCGCACACCGAGAAGAGCGCCCGGCTGCTGGGCCGCCGCTCCCCGGTGGGGCTGGTGCTGCGCCGCCCGGACGGCCGCACGGCGGTGGCCCACAAGGGCGCCCCGGTGGTGACGGTGACCGGGGAGCCCTCGGAGCTGCTGCTGTTCGCGTTCGGCCGGCAGGACGCGGCGGATGTGCAGGTGGAGGGCGAGAAGGAGGCGGTGGACCGGCTGCACCGCTCGGAGCTGGGGATGTAGGGCTTGCCTCACGTTCCCAGGAGCCGCCGGGCGGCCAGGGCGAGGGAGACCTCGACGGCGTCCCGGGGGCGGGTGAGGCAGCGGCCCGTGAGCTGTTCGAAGCGGCGGAGCCGGTTGAGGACGGTGTTGCGGTGGCAGTAGAGCCGCGCGCTCGCCCGCTGGGCCGAGCCGTCCGCGTCGAGCCAGGCCGTCAGGGTCTCCAGGATGACGTCCCGGTCCGAGGGGTCGAGCCGCTCCAGGGGCCCGAGCACCCGGGCGGCGAGGGCGGAGCCGAGGGCCGGGGAGGAGACGACCAGGGCGTCCGGGAGGTGCTCGTCGAGCACGACCGTGCCCCCGGAGAGCGGACAGGCCCGCAGCGCGGTCTCCGCCAGCCGCCGGGCGTCCCCGAGCGCGGCCAGCCCGTCGACGGCGGAGCCGATCCCCGCCCGGGTCCCGTCCGGGGCGTCCAGGGCGGCGGCGACGGCGTGCAGCTCGCCCGGGGCGCCGGTGAGCCGGAGGATGGCGAACTCGGCGTCGGGGCCGGTGTGCCAGAGGGGGGCGGTGGGGGCCGTGCCGGGGAGCGGGGGTGTCCCCGGGCGGGCGTCCGGTCCCGCGTGCGGGAGGGGGGCG
Organism: Streptomyces sp. NPDC043746; assembly: GCF_056436485.1. Taxonomy (NCBI): domain Bacteria; kingdom Bacillati; phylum Actinomycetota; class Actinomycetes; order Kitasatosporales; family Streptomycetaceae; genus Streptomyces; species Streptomyces sp. NPDC043746. The sequence continues at coordinate 53,603 of NZ_JBWKCM010000022.1, forward strand.
GCGCCGGGGAGCCCAGGGGGTCCGTCCGGCTCCTTCGGAGCGGTGTCCGGCAGGGCGGACGGCAGGCTCAGCGCCGGCCGGGCCCCCGGCCGCGGCCCCGGAGCCGGACCCGACTGCGGCTGCTGGGGGCCGCCGCGCCGTACGGAAGCCACCGCGAGCACCGCGTACCGCCCCTGTTCCGGCAGGCCCAGCATGGCCGCCGCGTCGCTGAGGTCCGCGATCCGGGCACTCCCGTCGAGCAGCGCCGCGATCACCAGCCGCTGCCGGTTCTCCCGCTGCCAGGTCAGCCGGCGCTCGGCCTGCCGGTAGGCGTCCGCGACGATGCCGCAGTGCTCGTCGACGAAGTTCCACACATCGGTGGCGACATGGACGAGCAGCCGTACGTCGTCGGGGTCGCGGCGGGCCGTCTCCTCCACCAGGTCCTGCCAGACCATCGCGCCGCCCATGCGGAAGGCGTGGAGGACCGCGTCGAGGGGGACGCCCTGTCCGGCGCGGATCTCACCGATCCAGCGGGAGGTGCGGTGGGCGGCGTCGCGGAACTCCTTGGGCTGGAGCAGCGAGCCGACGTTGTGGCGCAGGGAGTGGTGGACCTCCTGCCAGACCTCGGACCTGTCGGCGTCGATGGCCGCCCGGTAGCCGGGCTCCTGTTCGTACAGGGCCTCCACGAGCCGGTCGGTGAGGGCCGGGAGCGAGGCCACGAGGACCCGGGCGGCCCGGTGCAGCACCTCGACGGCTTCGCGGTCGGCCAGGGAACGGAAGCGCTGGGGCAACGGCGTCGCGTGGTGCGTGCCGTGCAGCGCCGCGAACCGCGGACGGACGAGCTGGGGCATGGCGGCCTCCACCGGAGATCGGCCGGCCGCGCGAACGGCCGGCTCGGAGCACCCGGCCCGGCGGGGCGCGGGCGCGGCCGGGCGATCCTGACGCCCGCAGAATGGCATACCGCCCGGTCGGTACCTAGGGGTCTGCGCGGAACTTGTCATCACGGTCTCGCAACCACCGGTCCACCCGCCGGTCACGGGCTCTGCGGGCCGAGCAGCCGGGCCAGTTCGGTTCGGGAGCGGATGGAGAGGGCGGCGAAGACGTTGCGGAGGTGGTGGTCGACCGTGCGCGGGCTGAGCGAGAGCCGGAGGGCGACCTCGCGGTTGGTGGCCCCTTCGGCGACGCACCGGGCGATGCGCTGCTGCTGCGGGGTGAGCGCGGCGAGCACCCCGTCGCCGCCCGTGTCCCGTGCCGCCCCGAGGACCGGCTCCCCCGCCGCCCGCAACTCCCCGCCCGCCCGCTCGGCCCAGGCGCGGGCCGAGCAGCGCTGGAAGGCGACGAGGGCGTCGCGCAGCGGGGTGCGGGCCTCGCGGGTACGCCGACGGCGGCGCAGCCACTGCCCGTACAGGAGCAGGGTGCGGGCCCGCTCGAAGTCGCCGCCCGCCCGTTCGTGGTGGGCCAGGGCCTCCCCGTACCGGGCGTCGGCCTCCTCGGCGGGGGCCAGCAGGGCGCGGCAGCGGGCGAGCTGGGCGGGGGCCTGGGGATCGGCGGTCCGATCAGCCCATCCGGCGAACTCGTCCACGACGGGGAGGAGTTCACCACCCCGCCCACCGAGGGTGACGGCCTCGACGTAACAGGGCACGGCGAGCATCCGGGCGGCGAAGTGGCCCTGCCGGGGCCCGGGGCGTACGAGCGGACCGAGCCGGGCGGCGGCCTCCTCGGGCCGTCCGGCGGCCAGGTCGGCGCGGGCCCGGGCCCAGGTGGCGAGGGTCGCGGGCTGGGTGAGCCCGTGCGGTACGGCACCGGCCAGCGCGGCCTCGCAGTGGGCGGCACAGGCCTCGGCGGGCCCTTCCACGGAGGCGGCGAGGGCCAGGACGGCGTGGAGGGGGACGGAGCTGTTGGGCTGCCCGGTCCGCCGGGCGGCGTGCAGCCCCTCCAGGGCATGGGCCCGGGCCGCCGCGTGCAGCCCGGCCCGCAGCTCGGCGTAGGCGAGGTGCTCCAGAGCCTGCGGCAGCAACGCCTCAGGCCCCCGGGTCCGTACGGCCCCGAGCGCCCGCGCCCCGATACGGCAGGCGGCGGCCACCTCCCCGAGGACGAGCGCGGCGACCCCGGCCCGGAGGAGACCGGCGGGGTCGCCGGTACCGTCCAGGTCGAGGCACCGCCGGAGCAGGGCGTGGCCCTCGGCGGTCCGCCCGGCGAGCACGGCGCACATCCCCGCCCGGTAGGAGGCGAAGGCGTCGCCGTACGGGACGGGGTCGACGCGCCCCATGGCCTCCAGGTACCCGACCGCGTCCCCCCGCACCCAGGCGGCCTCGGCGGCCCCGAGGAGCGCGCCGATCGCCCGGCCGGGATCGAGCGGCCCGAGCAGCGCGGCGGCGGCGAGCAGAGCTTCGTACGCGTCGACGGCGGGGCCGGTACGCAGGGCGAGGAGGCCGTGGACGTAGGGAACGAGGGCGGTCCCCGGGCCGGCCGCGGTGGGGGCGTGGGGGTGGACGGGAGCGGGTGCCCGGTCGGGAATGGGGCCCGGGGCCTGGTAGGGCGCCAGACGGCCGGCCCCCGGTCCCGACGCGGGCATCCGAGCGGGGGCGCGGTCGGGCGCGGGCGTCTGGTCGAGGGGAGGCGTCGATGCCCGGTCCGGCGCGGGGCGGCCGGGTGCCGGTTCCCGGCCGGGCTCGGCGGTCGGGCGCGGGCCGCCTGCGGGCCCACCTCCGTGGGCGCGTGCCGGCACCCGGACTGACGCCGGGCGGCCGGGCTCGGGAGCGCGCCCTCCCCCTCTCGTCGCAGGCGCGGGGGCGTGGGCGGGCTGCGATTCCGTCGGGGCGGCGATGCGGGCCAGGAGGGCGCGGGCCCGGTCCGGCGTGCCTGCGAGGGCTGCCTGTTCCGCGGCGACGGCGAGGCGGGCCGTACGCAGAAGCGGGTCGGAGGTGAGCGTGGCGGCACGGGCCAGGGCCGAGGCGCGTTCGGCGTGCGGGTACGGGGCGGTGGCCGCCGCCTCCAGCCGGGCGGCCAGCGCCTCGTCGGGGCCCGGCGCGGCACAGGCCCGCTGGACGAGGGCGGCGAGCGGGGCGGCGCGGCCGACGGCCCGAGAGGAGGCCGGGCGGGTATCGGCCCCCGCCGGTCGGGCGGCCGTCCCCGCCGGGCACGCATCCGTCCCCGCCGGGCGCGCATCCGGTGTCCCCGTGCGGTCCGCCGTCTCCTCCAGCAGGGCTGCGAGCAGTTCGTGGGCGGCGCGGCGGCGGGAAGGGGGCGCGTGGTGCAGGAGGGCACGGGCGGCCAGTGGCGGGGTGACATGGGCGCGGCTGCCTGAGCGTTGGAGCAGGCCCCCGGTCGCGGACGGGCCGAACAGGGCCTCGTCCAGGAAGTCCCGGGGCAGCCCCGCCCGGGTGCCGGCGCGCAGGAGGAGCAGCGCGTCCGCGCCCGTGCCGGCGGGCTCGTGTTCCTGGGCGGCGGCCGCCAGCAGGAGCAGGACGCGGGTGTGCGCCGGGAGCGCGTTCAGGCGGTACGCGTATGCCTGAAGCACGCCCTCGGCGCCGGGCAGCGGACAGGGCAGCGGGGCGCGGCCGGTGAGCTGGTCGGGGGTGAGGCGGTGGGTGAGCCCGGTGAGCAGGCCGGGGTTGCCCGCCGCCTCCCGGAGCAGCTCGGCGCGGACGACCGGGTCGAGTACCCCCGTACCGGTGTACGGGTCCGTTGCGGCTCCGGCAGGCCGGTCCAGGATTGCGGCCGACGCCAGCCGGTCCAGGAGGGCCGCCGACGCCTCCTCGTCCAGGGGACCGAGGCGGAGGGCGGGCAGCCCGGGGAGGGCGGGGCCGTCGTCGGTGGCGATCAGGAGCGTGATCGGGCTGCCCGCGCCGAGGCGGCGGGCCGTCTGGCCGAGGGCGGCGCGGCATGCCGGGTCCCAGGCGTGTGCGTCGTCCGCGCAGACCAGCAGCGGCCGTCCGGCGGCCCGTTCACGGAGCCGGGCGAGCAGGGCGTCGGGGGTCGGTGGATCGGTCCCGGCGGACGGGACCGCGAGGGCGTGCGGGCCGTCCGCGTACAGCACCGGGCCGTACGGGCGGTGGGCGGCGGCCGCCTCGCGCAGCAGGGCCGTACGGCCGAGGCCGGGGGGCGCCGCCAGCACCAGCGCACCGCCGTCGCCCTGTCGCAGCCGGGCCGACATGCCGTACAGGACGGCCAGTTCACCGCTGCGGCCGTACAGCCGGAGCGGACTGTGCACGGTCGTCGATGAGGTCACGTCGGCACGGTAGGGGCGGGGCAGCCGGGCGCGGAAGGTGCGCGTCCCGCCGCCCCGCCAGGGCGGTGCGGGCTCCCAGCCCGGCGGCTCCGGCGCTGTGCGCGGGCACAGTGCCGAAGCCGCCGGGGACGGTCTACGACGTGTGCGGGCAGGTGCCCCGGTACTCCGCGATGGTGAGGCTCGGGCTCGGGATCGGGCAGAGGAACTGCTCGTAGCGGGTGTCGTTGTCGATGAAGCGCTTCAGCCACGAAATGCTGTACTTCGCGATCGTGGTGTTGGAGGTGTTCGGTGTGAAGTGCGAGGCGCCCCGCAGCTCCAGGTACGCCTTGTCCAGCGAGTCGGGCAGCGACGCGTAGAACGGCTTCGAGTGGGTGGCGACCGGGGCGACCGAGTCGCCGTCCGCCCCCACCACCAGGGTGGGCGTGCGCAGTTCGGGCCAGGTCTTGTCGGTGTTCCAGCCGGTCAGCGGGATCGCCGCCTTCAGGGACGTACGGCTCTTGGCGGCTTCGAGGGAGCCACCGCCGCCCATCGAGTGGCCCATCACGCCGAGCCGGGTCGCGTCGACCCGGGTCCGTACCGAGCTGCGCTGGGTCAGGTAGTCGAGCGCGGCCAGGAGTTGGCGGCCCCGGCTGTCGGGCTGGTCGAGCGTGGTGTTGGTGTCGATGGTGAAGACCACGAAGCCCTGCGAGGCCAGGCGCGGGCCGAGCCAGGCGATGGAGGACTGGTAGGCGGTGAAGCCGGGCGAGATGACGACCGCGCCGAAGGTGCCGTCGGCGGTGGAGGTCGGGTAGTAGATGGTGCCGCCGCCGAAGCCGCTCGCGACGAGCGAGGGGACGGAGGTCTGGGAGGTGGCGTACGGGCCGCGGCTCGCCTCGATGGAGGCGTTGGTGGGGGCGGGGCCGCGCTCGTGGGGGTTGGCGGCGGCGGACGCCTGGGCACCGGGTGCCAGGGCCGTCAGCAGGAGGCCTGCGGTGGCCGCGGCGGAGGCCAGCAGGCCCGTCAGCGTACGGGAGCGGCTCGGGCGCGGGGGGTGCTGGCGTGAGGGGAGGAGGTGCTGCTGCACGGTGGGGGTCCTCTCGGTGGTGGCGGAACCACACCACGCGAGCCCCACGAGCCCGTCGTCCGGGGGCTGTCGGGGCGCACCGCGTGGCTGCCGACGCCGTTTCGTCGGCGGTCGCCACTCTCACGCCGCACCCCGTGCACGCGCATCGGCGGTATCACCGGTTCCCCGGGCACCGCTCGGCTGCCGCATCGGTGCCTGCCGGGCCTCTCACCGCAAAGGCGCTGATAACGCCCCGCCGACCGCCGTCCAGGGCGGGACGGGCCGCCTTGACGACGTCGTGGGCGTCGGCCCCGTGCACCGCCGACCTGTGCACGGGGCCCCGAGTGAAAGAGGTGCGGGCTGACCGGTCATACCGCCGAACGGCGTCAGCGGACCGGGTGGCCCGCCTCCCGCAGCGCGTCCTTGACCTCGGAGATCCGCAGGTCGCCGAAGTGGAACACCGACGCGGCCAGCACCGCGTCCGCGCCCGCCTCGACGGCGGGGGCGAAGTCGGCGAGGCGGCCCGCGCCGCCGGAGGCGATGACGGGGACGGTGACGTGCTTGCGCACCGCCTCGATCATCTCGGTGTCGTAGCCGTCCTTCGTGCCGTCCGCGTCCATCGAGTTGAGCAGGATCTCGCCCGCGCCCAGCTCGGCGGCGCGGTGGGCCCACTCGACGGCGTCGATGCCGGTGCCCCTGCGGCCGCCGTGGGTGGTGACCTCGAAGGTGCCCTCCGGGGTGCGGCGGGCGTCGACCGAGAGCACCAGGACCTGGCGGCCGAAGCGTTCGGCGATCTCCCGGATGAGGTCGGGGCGGGCGATGGCGGCGGTGTTGACGCCGACCTTGTCCGCCCCGGCGCGCAGCAGCTTGTCCACGTCGTCGGGGGTGCGGACGCCGCCGCCCACCGTGAGCGGGATGAAGACCTGCTCTGCCGTGCGGCGGACCACGTCGTACGTCGTCTCGCGGTCGCCGCTGGAGGCGGTGATGTCGAGGAAGGTGAGCTCGTCGGCGCCCTCGGCGTCGTACAGCTTGGCCATCTCGACGGGGTCGCCCGCGTCCCGCAGGTTCTGGAAGTTGACGCCCTTGACGACCCGGCCGTTGTCGACGTCCAGGCAGGGGATGACCCGTACGGCCAGGGTCACTTCGCACCTCCTCGGTAGGCCTCGACCTCGACCTCGACGACCAGGCTCGGGTCCACGAACCCGGACACGATGATCATCGTGGCGGCGGGGCGTACGGCGTCGAACAGCTCCTTGTGGGCGCGGCCGATGTCGTCCACGTCCCGGGCGTGGGTGATGTACATCCGGGTGCGGACGACGTCCTCGCGGCCCAGGCCCACCTGCTCCAGGGCCGCGAAGGCGACGCCGAATGCGGTGACCGCCTGCTCGTACGGGGAGCCCGCGGAGATCTGGCCGTTCACCACGGAGGTGCAGCCGGCCACCAGGACGAGGCCGCCCGGGAGTTCGACCGCGCGGGAGTAGCCGAACTTCTCCTCCCAGGGGGCGCCGGTGGAGATCCGGCGCACACCGGTGGCAGAGGAGGCGGGGACGGAAGCGGCGTCCGTCATACGGCGACCGCCTTCAGCGCCTCTTCCAGCGTGAACGCCTTCGCGTACAGCGCCTTGCCCACGATCGCGCCCTCGACGCCTTCGGGGACGAGGAGGGAGATCGCCCGGAGGTCGTCCAGGGACGAGACCCCGCCGGAGGCGACGACCGGGCGGTCGGTGACGGCGCAGACGTCCCGCAGGAGGCCCAGGTTGGGGCCCTGGAGGGTGCCGTCCTTGGCGATGTCGGTGACGACGTACCGCGCGCAGCCCTCGGCGTCGAGGCGGGCCAGCGTCTCGTAGAGGTCGCCGCCGTCGCGGGTCCAGCCCCGGCCGCGCAGGGTGGTGCCCCGGACGTCGAGACCGACGGCGATCTTGTCGCCGTGCTCCGCGATGACCTTGGCGACCCACTCCGGGGACTCCAGGGCGGCGGTGCCGAGGTTGACCCGGCGGCAGCCTGTGGCGAGGGCGGCCTCCAGCGAGGCGTCGTCGCGGATGCCGCCGGACAGCTCGACCTTGATGTCCATGGCGCCGGTGACCTCGGCGATCACGTCCCGGTTGTCCCCGGTGCCGAAGGCGGCGTCCAGGTCGACGAGGTGCAGCCACTCGGCCCCGGCGGACTGCCAGGCGAGGGCGGCCTCCAGCGGGGAGCCGTAGGAGGTCTCGGAGCCGGACTCGCCGTGGACGAGGCGGACGGCCTGGCCGTCACGGACGTCGACGGCAGGGAGCAGTTCAAGCTTCGGCATTACAGCGTCTCGATCCAGTTGGTCAGCAGCTGGGCGCCGGCATCGCCGGACTTCTCGGGGTGGAACTGGGTGGCCCACAGCGCGCCGTTCTCCACGGCGGCCACGAACCGTTCGCCGTGCGTGGCCCAGGTGACCTTGGGAGCACGGATCTTGGCGTTGGTGACTTCGAGGGACCAGTCGTGCGCCGCGTAGGAGTGCACGAAGTAGAAGCGGGCCTCGGGGTCCAGGCCCGCGAAGAGCCGGGAGTCCTCGGGGGCCTGGACCGTGTTCCACCCCATGTGCGGGACGACGTCGGCCTTCAGGGGGCCGACCGTACCGGGCCATTCGTCCAGGCCCTCGGTCTCCACGCCGTGCTCGATCCCCTTCTCGAAGAGGATCTGCATCCCGACGCAGATCCCCATCACGGGGCGGCCGCCGGAGAGCCGGCGGCCGACGACCCAGTCGCCACGGGCCCGCTTCAGCCCCTCCATGCAGGCGGAGAAGGCGCCGACGCCGGGGACGAGCAGGCCGTCGGCGGCCATCGCGCGGTCGTAGTCGCGGGTGATCTCGACGTCCGCGCCGACGTGGGCTAGGGCGCGCTCGGCGGAGCGGACGTTGCCGAAGCCGTAGTCGAAGACGACGACCTTCTTCTTGTTCTCACTCATGACGTATCCGCTCCTAGTCCCACAGGCCCTGGATCCGCAGGATGCCCGCCACCAGGCACATCACGGAGCCGATGGACAGCAGCACGATGACGCCCTTGGGCATCCCCTGCTTCGAGAAGGAGTAGACGCCCCCGGCCAGGAAGAGGCCGACGACGATCAGGAGGGTGCTGAGGCCGGTCACAGGGCGCCCTTCGTGGAGGGCAGGATGCCGGCGGCGCGCGGGTCGCGCTCGGAGGCGTACCGCAGGGCGCGGGCGAGCGCCTTGAACTGGCACTCCACGATGTGGTGGGCGTTGCGCCCGTACGGGACGTGGATGTGCAGGGCCACCTGGGCCTGGGCGACGAAGGACTCGAAGATGTGCCGGGTCATCGTCGTGTCGTAGGCCCCGATCATCGGGGCCATGTTCTCCGGCTCGGTGTGCACCAGGTAGGGGCGGCCGGAGAGGTCGACGGTGACCTGGGCGAGCGACTCGTCCAGGGGGACGGTGCAGTTGCCGAAGCGGTAGATGCCGACCTTGTCGCCGAGGGCCTGCCTGAAGGCGGCGCCGAGCGCGAGGGCGGTGTCCTCGATGGTGTGGTGGGTGTCGATGTGCAGGTCGCCCTCGGTCTTGACGGTGAGGTCGAAGAGGCCGTGGCGGCCGAGCTGGTCGAGCATGTGGTCGTAGAAGCCGACCCCGGTGGCGACGTCGACCTTTCCGCTGCCGTCGAGGTCGATCTCGACCAGCACGGACGTTTCCTTGGTGGTGCGTTCCACGCGGCCTACGCGGGGGCTCATGCGTCGTGCTCCTTCTTGAGTTCGCGTACCGCATCGAGGAACGCGTCGTTCTCGGCCGGGGTTCCTGCGGTGACCCGCAGCCAGCCCGGTACGCCGTTGTCCCGGACCAGGACGCCCCGGTCGAGGATCCGCTGCCAGACGGCGTGGCTGTCGTCGAAGCGGCCGAACTGGACGAAGTTGGCGTCCGAATCGGTGACCTCGTAGCCGATGGCCCGCAGCTCGGCCACCAGCCGGTCGCGCTCGCTCTTGAGCTGCGCGACGTACCCCAGCAGCGTATCGGTGTGCTCCAGGGCGGCGAGCGCGGTGGCCTGGGTGACGGAGGAGAGGTGGTACGGCAGCCGCACCAGCTGGACGGCGTCGACCACGGCCGGGTCGGCGGCGAGGTAGCCCAGGCGCAGCCCGGCCGCGCCGAACGCCTTGGACATGGTCCGCGAGACGATCAGGTTGCGGCGGCCCTCGATCAGCGGGAGCAGCGAGGGGCGGTGGCTGAACTCGCCGTACGCCTCGTCGACGACGACGATCGAAGGACCGGCGGCCTGCGCGGCGTCGTAGAGGGCGAGGACCGTCTCGGCGTCGACGGCGGTGCCGGTGGGGTTGTTGGGCGAGGTGATGAAGACGACCTCGGGGCGGTGCTCGGCGACGGCGGCGCGAGCGGCCTCCACATCGATGGTGAAGTCCGCCGAGCGCGGTCCGGAGATCCAGCCGGTGCCGGTGCCCCGCGAGATCAGCGCGTGCATCGAGTACGAGGGTTCGAAGCCGATCGCGGTGCGGCCGGGCCCGCCGAAGGTCTGGAGCAGCTGCTGGAGCACCTCGTTGGAGCCGTTGGCGGCCCACACGTTGGCAGCCGTCACCTCGTGCCCGGCGGTCCGCGTGAGATAGCGGGCCAGCTCGGTGCGCAGCTCGACGGCGTCCCGGTCGGGGTAGCGGTTGAGGTCGCGGGCGGCCTCGCGGACCCGCTCCGCGATGCGGTCGACCAGGGCCTCGGGGAGCGGGTACGGGTTCTCGTTGGTGTTGAGGCGTACGGGGACGTCGAGCTGGGGCGCCCCGTACGGGGACTTGCCCCGCAGCTCGTCCCGGATGGGGAGCCCGTCCCAGGGGTTGCGGGGGGAGGTGCTGCCGTTCGTCACTGCTGGGGGACCTTCCATCCGAACCTTGCCTTGAGCGCGGCGCCGTGGGCGGGGAGGTCCTCCGCCTCGGCGAGGGTCACCACATGGTGGGTGACCTCGGCGAGCGCGTCGCGGCTGTAGTCGACGATGTGGATGCCGCGCAGGAAGGACTGCACGGAGAGGCCCGAGGAGTGGCAGGCGCAGCCGCCGGTGGGCAGGACGTGGTTGGAGCCGGCGCAGTAGTCGCCCAGCGAGACGGGGGCCCAGGGGCCGACGAAGATCGCTCCGGCGTTGCGGACCCGGTCGGCCACGGCGGCGGCGTCGGCGGTCTGGATCTCCAGGTGCTCGGCACCGTACGCGTCGACGACCTTGAGGCCGTCCTCCACCGAGGAGACCAGGACGATCGCGGACTGGCGGCCGGCCAGCGCGGGCTCGACGCGGTCCTTGACGTGCTTGGTGGCGGCGACCTGGGGGACCAGCTCCGCGGCGGTGGCGGCGGCCAGCTCCTCGGAGTCGGTGACCAGGACGGCGGCGGCCATCGGGTCGTGCTCGGCCTGGCTGATCAGGTCGGCGGCGACGTGCACCGGGTCGGCGGTGGCGTCGGCGAGGATCGCGATCTCGGTGGGCCCGGCCTCGGCGTCGATGCCGATACGGCCCTTGAGGAGGCGCTTGGCGGCGGCCACGTAGATGTTGCCGGGGCCGGTGACCAGGTTGACCGGGGCGCAGTCCTCGGTGCCGTACGCGAACATCGCGACGGCCTGGGCGCCGCCCGCCGCGTACACCTCGTCGACGCCGAGCAGGGCGCAGGCGGCGAGGATCGTGGGGTGCGGGAGGCCGTCGAAGTCCTTCTGCGGCGGGGAGGCGACGGCGACGCCCTCGACACCCGCCTCCTGGGCCGGGACGACGTTCATCACGACGGAGGAGGGGTAGACCGAGCGGCCGCCGGGGACGTAGAGCCCGACGCGCTCGACGGGGACCCACTTCTCGGTGACGGTGCCGCCGGGGACGACCTGGGTGGTGTGCGTGGTGCGGCGCTGCTCGCGGTGGACGAGGCGGGCGCGGCGGATCGACTCCTCCAGCGCTGCGCGGACGGCCGGGTCCAGTTCCTCCAGGGCCCTGGTCAGCGCCTGGGCGGGCACCCGGACCGTCGAGATCCGGACACCGTCGAACTTCTCCCCCCACTCGATCACTGCCGCGGAGCCACGATGGCGTACGTCCTCGCAGATGGGCCGCACCGTCTCCAGGGCGGCTTCCACGTCGAACTCGGCACGGGGCAGCAGGTCGCGCAGGGCCGCACCCTCGGGGAGGGTGTCGCCGCGCAGATCGATTCGAGAGATCACACGGCAATTCTCGCAGACCGCTCCGGACGCCCGGTCGCCCGTATCACTGGCTGATACATGCCGTGGCCGCACCCGGCCGCGTGGGGCCCGGTCCCGGCGGTATCCGGCCATGCCCGCTGTCACTGCTGACCGAGAGCTTTCACGTCGTCACGCAGAGGGAATGACACCACTACAGCATGGGCGCACGGAGGGAGCGGCCGTGACCGAGCCGCACGAAGGCGACATCCCGGACGGCCTCAGCGCAGCGGAGCTGGGCATGTGGCAGTCCTTCCGCAACGGGACCACCTATGACTTACGCACCTACGACCCCGCCCGCAACGATCCGTTCGCCCGGCACGCCTGGGGTCCCGAGCGGAGTGTCGGCGCGCGGACGGTGGCGCGGCTGCTGCTGAGCGGACCCCCGGCGCGGCCGGGCCGGGTGGCGGCGCTGAAGCTCCGCGGGGTGCGGATCACCGGGAAGCTGGATCTCGCGGGCGGGCGGGTATCGCCGTACGTGGAGCTGACGGGGTGCCGGTTCGAGCAGGAGGTGGTGCTGCCGGAGTGCCACTTCACGACGTTGCGGATGGTGGGGTGCCTGCTGCCCCGACTGGAGGCGGCGCGGCTGCACACGGAGGGCGATCTGCATCTGCCGCGCTGCCGGATCGACCGGGGCATCCGGCTCACGGACGCGCAGATCGGCACGGATCTGCTGATCAACCAGGTGAGCCTGGGGCCCGACCGGCACGGCCGGGCCTTCGTCGGCGACGGCATGTCGGTGGCCCAGGACCTCCAGGCCGAAATGGTCGAGACGCATGGCGAGCTGAGCCTGCGCGGGGCGAAGGTGGGCGGCTCGCTGAGCCTGCGCGGCAGTCGGCTGCGGGCGGCGGAGGACCGGCGCGCGCTCAACGCGCCCCAGCTGACGGTGGAGCGCACGCTCTACATGACCGAGGCGTGGGTGAGCATCGAGACGGGGAACCAGGGCACGACTCCCCCGTACGGCGTGGTCTACGCCCCGACCCCGGCGCGTGGAACCCGGTCGCAGATCTTCGAGTGCAAGGGCGGGGTGCGGCTGGACGACGGGCGGTTCGGGGACGCGGTGGACCTTCACAAGGCCCGGTTCGCGATGACCCGGCAGGAGGAGCTGTCCCTGCGCCGGATCGTCACGCCGGAGCTGCGGTTCAACGCGGAGCGCCCGGAGGAGGGGCGGGTCGTGCTGAACGGGGCGAAGGTGGTGACGCTGGTCGACCTGTCCACCAGCTGGCCGGGACCTGGCGGGCTGGCGATGGGCGGTTTCGTCTACGAGAACCTCGTTCCCTACGGCCACTTCCCGCTCTCGCGGCGGCTGGAGTGGGTGTCGGCGGCGACCCCGGAGTACGTCCCCGAGCCGTACGAGCGCCTCGCGACGGTGCTGCGCAGCAGCGGCGAGGACGCGGACGCCCGGGAGGTGCTGCTGGCCAAGCAGCGGCGCCGCCGGGAGACGCTGCCGTCGGCCGCGAAGGCGTGGGGGTTCCTCCAGGACTGGACGGTGGCGTACGGGTACCGGCCGGGCCGGGCGGCGGTCTGGATGGCGGTCCTGTGGGCGGCGGGGACGGCGGCGTTCTCCCGGTACGACCCGGCGCCGATCAAGGACGACGAGTCACCGCTGTGGAACCCGGCGCTCTACGCGCTGGACCTCCTGATCCCGGTGATCAACCTCGGCCAGGAGGGCTACTGGCGGATGGAGGGCGGCTGGCAGTGGGCGGCGGCCGGGCTGGTACTGGTGGGGTGGATACTGGCCACGACGGTGGCCACCGGGGCCTCACGGCTGCTGCGCAGGAGCTGACCGAGGGGTCGGCGTGAACCGGGCCGGGGCGGCCGGGACCGGGGTGCCCGAGGGGTTCGAAACGGCGGCGCCCACGGCACCGCGGTGACGTCCGGGTCACATTCCGGCCACTCCACCCCCTTTCCTTTGCCTTTTCTTGACCCGCCTCGGTACAACCCATCCACTCGGCACAGAAGCTTCACAGTGCCCCCCTGGCGCGGCTCTCACCAGCGCTTTTCAATGGTCTGCACCATGGCCTTCCTTCGCGCTCTCATCAGCACCGCGCGGATGCTCCGGCACAGCCCTCCGCTGTCGGCCGGACTGCCCGCGGATGACGCCGTGCTGCTCGACGCCCCCGACGAGCGGCTCTCCCCGGCGCTGGTGGCGGCCGCCCTCGGCGACCACGAACCGGCCGCCGAACTCCTCGCCACCACGCGGGACGCCGCCGACTGGGAGAACCGCGACCGCTATCTGGGTCGGCTCACCACCTTCGCCCGCCACCGGGACGGCTGGCTCACCGACTGGCTGGCCGCTGCCCCGCGCGACCCCGACGCCCTGCTGGTCAAAGCGGAGCTGGCGGTGCGGCGCGCCTGGGAGTCGCCCGCCCGCGCCGAGCGGCTCCACGAGGTCGGCCCGCTGATCACCGCCGCCGCCGAGGCGGACCCGCGCGATCCGGTGCCCTGGCGGCTCGCCCTGGACCATGCCCGGGGCAGCCACGCCACGCACACCGCCTTCGAATCGCTGTGGGAGCAGGCGGTACGGCGCTCCGCGCACCACTACGGCTGCCATGTGGCGGCGCTCCGCTATCTCTCCGCCGCCTGGTACGGCTCGCACCGCGAGTGCTTCGACTTCGCCGAGGGGGCCGCCGAGGACGCCCTGCCCGACTCCCTGGTGCAGGCCCTCCCGGTGCGGGCGGCCTTCGCCCTGCTCCTGGACACCCAGGCGCTCGGCCGGGCCACCTCCGTACTGGAGGAGCGGATCGACGCGGCGGCGGACACCGCCATCCGGCTGTCGGCCGCCTACCGGCCCGGCGACCCCTGGCCCGCCGAGGTCCGCAACCTCCTCACCTACGTGCTCCTCGCCCGAGGCCGCTGGGCCGAGGCACTCGACCAGTTCACGCTGATCGGGCAGCACGCGACGTCGTTCCCCTGGTCCTCCGTCTCCGACGACGCCCTGGGCCGGTTCCTCGACGCGCGGGACGGCGCACGGCTCCAGGTGGCCTCCGCGACCCCCTTGCGCGGGCGGGCCGGCCGAGGACGGCCGCGCGGCCATTACGCTTGAGCGTTGTGACCACCGCCCGCCTTCCCCTTTTCCCGCTCAACGTGGTGCTGTTCCCCGGCCTCGTCCTGCCGCTCAACGTCTTCGAGGAGCGGTATCGCGCCATGATGCGGGAGCTGCTCAAGAGCGACGAGGACGAACCTCGCCGCTTCGTCGTGGTCGCCGTCCGCGACGGCCGCGAGACCGCCGTGACGGGCACCGGCATGCCGGATCCCGTCGCCTCCCCGCCCCCCGCCGAGCGCGCCCCCTCCGACGGCTTCGGCCCCGATCCGATCCAGACCTTCCACCGGGTCGGCTGTGTGGCCGACGCGGCGACCATCCGCGAGCGCGCGGACGGCAGCTTCGAGGTCCTGGCCACCGGCACCACCCGGGTGCGGCTGCTCTCCGTCGACACGAGCGGCCCGTACCTGACCGCCGAGGTCGAGGAGGTGGCCGAGGAGCCGCCCGCGGAGGGCGAGGCCGACGAGGCAGGTGCGCTCGCGGAGGGCGTCCTGCGGGCGTTCCGCGCCTACCAGAAGCGGCTGGCCGGGGCGAGCGAACGCTCGCTCTCCACCGGCTCCGACCTGCCCGACGACCCGTCCGTCGTCTCCTACCTGGTCGCGGCGGCCACCGTCCTGGACACCCCCACCAAACAGCGCCTCCTCCAGGCCCCGGACACCGCGACCCGGCTGCGCGAGGAGCTGGCGCTGCTGCGGCGGGAGACCGCGGTCATCCGCCACCTGCCGTCGCTGCCCGCAGCCGACCTGACCCGCGCCCCGACGCACCCCAACTGAACAAGGAATCACCACCGGTGGCGAAGAAGCCGAAAAGACAGTCGGGCGGCACCCCCGCCACGGTCGCCCTGACCGCGGCGGGCACCGCCTTCACGGTCCACGCCTACGACCACGACCCCGCCTCCCCCTCCTACGGCGAGGAGGCCGCCGAGGCCCTGGGCGTCTCCCCCGACCGGGTCTTCAAAACCCTGGTCGCCGACGTCGACGGCGAACTGACGGTCGCGGTCGTCCCGGTCGCCGGCTCCCTGGACCTCAAGGCCCTGGCCGCCGCGGTGGGCGGTAAGCGCGCCACGATGGCGGACCCGGCGGCGGCGGAGCGCACCACGGGCTACGTCCGCGGCGGCATCTCCCCCCTGGGCCAGCGCAAACGCCTCCGCACGGTCCTGGACGCCTCGGCCCGCGCCCACGCCACGATCTGCGTGTCGGCGGGGCGGCGAGGGCTGGAGGTGGAGCTGTCGGCGGAGGACTTGGCGGGGCTGACGGGGGCGGTGTTCGCGGAGATCGGCCGGGCCTGAAACTCCGGCCCGCCCGGCGCTGGAGGGCGTCTTCCAGCCCCGCTGTCGCTTGAGGCGCGGGGCAGCGCCCCGGTTTCGGCAAGGGGCGGGCAGGGGAACAGCCGCCGCGGACGCCCCCACCCGCGCCGCTACGACGCCCCCGAGCCCCCCGCCGGAGCCCCGGGCCCAGGCTCGGGCCCGGCAGTCGGCTTCGGGGCCGCCGGGTCCTCCCCCGGCCCCCCGTAGTACGAGGCCCACCCCTCCCCCGCCCACTCCGGCTCAGGTTCCCGCGGCCCGAACGCGGCCGTCAGCAGCAGATGCAGGCCGAGCGCCACGAACGGCCACACCAGCACCGCCACCACCACCGCATGCAGCTCCAGCGGCGCGTCGAAGACGACCCCCTTGCCGACCTCCTGCGCCCGGGCCACCACGTCGGAGGACGGCCCCAGCCAGCCCCCCACCCGCCAGGCGACCAGCGAGCCCAGCACCCCGCCCAGCGCGAGACCCGCCACCACGAGGGTGCCACCGCGCCGCAGCCGCCAGAAGACCGCCGCCGCCGAGAGCACACCGAACCCGGCCGCCAGCAGGACAAACGTTCCGTCGGCCCCGATCGCCTCTTCGCCCTCGCTGTTCTCCAGGAACACGGCACTGCCGTCGGAGACCAGCGGAACCCGGGGTGCGAGCCACAGCCACAACAGTCCGAGCGCGACACCGGCGAGCGCCGCGAGCGCGACGACCACCGCGGCCTGACGAAGCTCCGTCGCCGTGTCCGGGTCGTCGGGCGAACCGTGGGCGAGCGCGTCGGTCGCGGGCGCGGGATGGGAGCCCGAGGGCGGGGTCTGCCACGGATCGTGGGGGTTCGGCCGGTGAGGCGGCGTCAGAGGTGCGGTCACCGTGCCATCGTGCCAGGCCACCCTGTGCGGCGCCTCACCGGATGCCGCACGCGTACAGCAGGTGCGCCCGCACATCCCACGGACGGACCGCCCCCTACCGGACGGCCGCCCGCCGGTACGCCCACGTGGCCACCGCCAGCGACAGCACCCCCACCGCCGCGCAGATCGCGAGGAAGAAGCCGATCAGCCCCCAGTCCGGAGCCGCGTCGAAGGAGCGGGCCAGCGCCTCCACGCCGTACGTGGAGGGCAGCAGGTCGCGTGCCCAGCTCACCGGCCCCGGCAGCCGGTCGGCCGGCAGGACCCCCAGGAGCAGGGCGGCGGACATCCCCAGCTGCCCCAGCAGCGTCGCCAGCTCGGGGCGCGGGGCCAGCAGCCCGAGGGCCGCGCCAAGACCGGCCAGCGCGGCACCGGAGAGCGGGATGACGGCGACCAGGACCCACAGATGGGTCATCGGGAGCTGGAAGAGCACACTGCCGGTGATCGCCGTGAAGACCGTGCCGGGCACGGTGAACGAGGCGTACGCGGCCGCCGCCCCCAGCACCACCGCGGCCGGCGGCACCGGCAGGGTGGCGTAGTGGTCGAGCCCGCCGCCCGCCCGGAGCTGGCCGAAGTACTGGGCGAGGAGGTTGAGCGCGACGAACGCCACCACCAGCACACTGGAGCCGGCGACCACCGCACGCGCCTCGGCTCCGCCGTCCACGACCCCCCTCATCAGGACCATGATCCCGACGGACTGGAAGGTGGCCACGAAGAGCAGCGGGATCCGGGCGACCCGCGCCCGGGAGAGCTGGGCCCGGTAGACGGCGGCCAGCGAGGGCAGCAGCCGGGCCCGGGGGGCGAGCGGGGCGGGCACGGTCCGCCCGGCGGAGTCGGGGCCGAAGGGACGGGGCCGGGAACGGACGCGCGAGGGTGTGGTCCGGGCCGGAACGATGCTGGTCACCTGAGGCCGCTCCCCCTACACCCGTCCAGTACAGGCACCGCGCCCACCACGTCCCGTCCGTACGGCACGTCACGTACGTCGCGTACGTACGGCGTCCGCGCGGCGTTCAGCACCCGCGCCCCGCGTCCATGGATCCTCACGCCTTCACCAGCCCCTTGGTCGCATTGGCCGCGTCTCCCCCGAGCGCCAGGTACACATCTTCCAGGCTGGGGGTGGCCAGGGTGAAATCGTCGAGCGCGGCGAAGGCCGCGCCGCCCGTCACCGCGGCGACCGCGGCCCGGGCCTCGTCGGGGCCGAGCCGCAGCACCCAGCGCCGCCCGGACTCCTGGGCCAGCGGGCGCAGCGCCGCGACCTCGGGAACCTCCAGCGGGGCCCGCTCGCGCCACATCAGCTCGACGCGGACCTCGCCCGCCACCGTCTCCTTGAGCCCGGAGGGGGTGTCGCAGGCGATGACCCGGCCGCGCTCCAGGACGGCGACCCGGTCGAGGACGGTCTCGGCCTCGATGACGTTGTGGGTGACCAGCAGGACGGTGGCGCCGCGCTCGGCCCGGCGGCGGTCGACGGCGGCCCAGACGGCCCGCCGGGCCACCGGGTCCATCCCGGTCGTGGGCTCGTCCAGGACCAGCACGGGCCGCTCTCCGACGAGCGCGGCGGCGAAGCAGGCGAGCCGGCGCTGACCGCCGGAGAGCTTCTTGAGCGGCCGCCCCGCCAGCTCGGTGAGGCCGAGCTCTTCCAGCACGGCGTCGCGTTCGGCACGCGCCTCGCGGACCTGGAGCCCGCGCAGCCGTCCGGTGGTCTCGGCGGCCAGGGAGACCGTCAGCTCGTCCAGGGCGGTGGACTCCTGCCCCAGGTAGCCGATCAGCCGGGAGGCCCGCTCGGGGTGGCGCACGAGATCGTGGCCGAGGACCTCGACCGAGCCGGAGTCGGGGCGCATCAGTCCGGTGAGCTGGCGGACCAGGGTGGACTTGCCGGCGCCGTTGGGGCCGAGCAGCCCGAAGATCTCGCCGCGCTCGACATCGAGGCTGATCCCGTCGGTGGCCCGCACCTCGGGGGTGGCGGGGGTGCCACGGCGGCCCCGGGCGGCGGGATAGGTCTTGACGAGGTCACGCACCGCGCACACGGTGCCGGTGTCGCTCTGCGCCTGTGCTGTGCCCGTACTCACGAGGTACGAGGGTACGGGGTCACATGCCCCGGTTCGCGTCCGGGGCCCCACGCGTCGCACGGGCCGCGCGCCCGCCTGCCCGCGACCTCCGTACACCCCTGCTCGCGGTCTCCGTACGCCCCTGCTCACAGCCCCGCTCGCCCTCCCCGTACGCGGACACGGTCCGGCTACTCGCCCGCCGGCACGTGCTCCGCCGCCGCGCGCACGTCGATCTCGCGCCAGAACCCCGCCCTGATCGCGTAGCGGTCGTGCTCGTCGATCTGGTCGTCCTTGTGGGCGAGGAGCCCGAAGCGGGCCGCGTACCGCAGGAGTTCGCCGTCGATGCGGTGCGGGATGCGCGGGTACATGGTGGACAGCTTCTGGAGGTGGACGGTCTCCGGGAGGCGCTCCATCCAGCGGCGGGCGAAGACCTGGCCCACCTCGAAGGGGTCGCCGCCCACGGTCGTGATGTCCTCCTCCCGGTCCGCCCAGCGCTGCTCGGCGCTGGTGAGCTGGGCGAGGGTGGGCAGGGACGCGGTCTCGGCGGGTTCGCCGAGGGGGCCCCCGCGCTCGACCCACCCCTTGTCGGAGGACCAGCGCAGGGTGGCGTTGGCGGGCTGGGCCGACCGGTCGGGGTGGGCGTTGTGGGCGCGGAGCGCGGCCAGGTCCTTGGGGGTGGGGACGGCCTTGTGGCCGGGGGCGGGCGGGGCCGGGGCGGGGCCGGACTCCGCGGGCTCGGCCGATCCGGTGCGGGCGGCGGCGGCCTGGGCGGCCTCGGAGGCCCGCTCGGCGGAGGCGGCGAGAGCGGCCTCGGGCAGCGGTGCGGAGAGGATGGCGGCGATCTCGGGGCGCGGGGCGGGCGGCGGGGCGCAGCTGAGGCCGGTGTCCTTGGCACGGACGGCCTTGGTGATCCAGGCACGGTCGAGGACCCGTCGCTCGTCGGCCTCCGCGACCAGGTCCTCGGACTGGTTGTAGTCGCCGTCGGCGGCCTGGACGGCCCAGAGGTGGACGGCCACACCGTGCTCCTTGGCGGACATGAGCCCGGGCAGCAGATCGCCGTCCCCGGTCACCAGGACCACGTCGGAACAGGCCCGGTTCCTGGCCAGCTCGGTCAGCTCGGCGTGCATGGCGGCGTCCACGCCCTTCTGCGCCCAGCGCCCGTCGCTGCGGGTCAGGGCTCCCAGCCGTACGGTCACACGGGGCATCACCCGGAGCCTGCGGTGCTCCGGCTGGGGCACCCGGTCGGGGGCCCCGTCGAACCAGTAGATCCGCAGCAGCGGCTGCTGGGTGTCGGCCTCGGCGCGCTCGCGCAGCCCGAGGATGAGGGCCGCGTGGTCGACGGTGATGCGGGACCGCGCGGGCTCCCCGGCCAGCAGACTCGCGGCTGCGCCCAGCAAGTAGCCGGCGTCCACCAGGACGACGCAACGGTCCACGCGTTCCACCCTCTTCCAGGAGTTCGGGAACGGTTCAGCGGCGCCCGCCCCTCGGTGACCGGGTCCGCTTACCCAGGGTTTCCTTCGAGTCTGCCCGACTGCGCAGGGGTTGACGGCCGGAACTGGATCATCGGCGTGGCGAATCGTGAAAGTGCTGGAGGACGTCTCGGGGCGGGCGGCGGGAAGCGGCCCACCGCGCATACCACTACGCACGGTAATGATCCAACATGCACGGTTTATGGGGCTATGTGAGGCTGACAGCGGTCCTGGACAGCCAGGATTCCCCACAGGAGGCATTCACCATGGCCAAGAACAAGAACCGCAAGCAGGGCAGCCAGCACGATCGCGCGTCCGCCTCGGAGCGCAGTGCCGAGCAGGCGAAGTCGACGGCCTACGAGTCGCAGACCCAGTCGCAGACCCAGGCCCAGGGCAGCCCGTCCGACGTGGCGCGCAAGCACCAGCGGCGCTTCGGCCACAACTGAGGCGCACGGCTGAGGCGCACCACTGACGCGCACATCCGGGGCGCCCGCCCGAGGCGCGCCCCCGATGCGTCGGCCGCTCGCGGTCGTGAGTACGAGAGGGGCGTCCCGCACCGGCGGGACGCCCCTCTCGTTCGTACGCGATGGCGAAGGCGCGGCTCAGCCGGCCAGGCAGGACGGGCCGAGCAGCACCTTCAGGTCACCGAAGAGGGCCGGGTCGGGCTTGACCCGGTGGCGGTCGAGCCGGAGCACGGTGGTCTTGCGGGGGCCCTGGAGCTTGATGCGTACCTCGGTGTCGCCCCGGTGGTGGCTGAGCACCTCGCCGAGACGGGTGACCATGGGCGGGGTGATCTTCACCGTGGGGATGGTGAGGACGACCGGTGCGTTGGTCCCGGCGTTGGAGATGTCGGGGACCTGCATCTCCATGGCGACCAGCCGGGGCACGTCCTCGCGCTTGTCGAGCCGTCCCTTGACGAAGACGACGGTGTCCTCGACGAGCTGGGTGGAGACCAGCTGGTAGGTGGCGGGGAAGAACATGCACTCGATGGAGCCCGCCAGGTCCTCCACGGTGGCGATGGCCCAGGCGTTGCCCTGCTTGGTCATCTTGCGCTGGAGGCCGGAGATGATGCCGCCGACGGTGACGACGGAGCCGTCCGCGTAGTCCCCGCCGGTGAGCTGGGAGATCGAGGCGTCGGCCTTGTCGGAGAGGACGTGCTCCAGTCCGAAGAGCGGGTGGTCGGAGACGTACAGGCCGAGCATCTCCCGCTCCTGGGCGAGCAGGTAGGACTTCTCCCACTCGACGTCGGAGAACTCCACGTCGAGCCCGAACCCCGGCTCGTCGCTCGTCTCCTCCCCGCCGCCGAAGAGGTCGAACTGCCCCTCGGCCTCCTTGCGCTTGACCTGCACCACGTTGTCGATCATCGGCTCGTGGTGGGCGACGAGCCCCTTGCGGGTGTGGCCCATCTCGTCGAAGGCGCCGGCCTTGATCAGCGACTCGACGGTCCGCTTGTTGCAGACGACCGCCTCGACCTTGTCCAGGAAGTCGGGGAAGGAGCTGTACTTCCCCTTGGCCTTGCGGCAGCGGATGATCGAGTCCACGACGTTCTGGCCGACGTTGCGGACGGCGGTCAGGCCGAAGAGGATCACGTCGTCGCCCTGGGCCGCGAAGTTGGAGAGCGACTCGTTGACGTTGGGCGGGAGCACCTTGATGCCCATGCGGCGGCACTCGTTGAGGTAGACCGCGGACTTGTCCTTGTCGTCCTTGACCGAGGTCAGCAGCGCGGCCATGTACTCGGCGGGGTAGTTCGCCTTGAGGTAGGCCGTCCAGTAGGTGACCAGGCCGTACGCCGAGGAGTGCGCCTTGTTGAACGCGTACCCCGCGAACGGCACCAGGACGTCCCACAGCGCCTTGATCGCCTCGTCGGAGAAGCCCTTCTCCTTGGCGCCCTTCTCGAAGAGGACGAAGTTCTTCGCCAGCTCCTCGGGCTTCTTCTTGCCCATCACGCGGCGCAGGATGTCGGCCTCGCCGAGGGAGTACCCGGCGACGATCTGGGCGGCCTTCTGGACCTGCTCCTGGTAGACGATCAGGCCGTAGGTGAGGCCGAGGACCTCCTTGAGGGGCTCCTCCAGCTCCGGGTGGATCGGGGTGATCTCCTGGCGGCCGTTCTTGCGCTCCGCGTAGTTCGTGTGCGAGTTCATCCCCATCGGGCCCGGCCGGTAGAGGGCCGAGACGGCGGAGATGTCCTCGAAGTTGTCGGGCTGCATCTGGCGGAGCAGGGAGCGCATCGGCCCGCCGTCGAACTGGAAGACGCCGAGCGTGTCACCGCGGCAGAGCAGTTCGTAGGTCTTGGGGTCGTCCAGCGGGAGGGAGAGCATCTCCAGGTCGATGCCCTTGTTGGACTTCACCATCTTGATGGCGTCGTCCATGATCGTCAGGTTGCGCAGGCCGAGGAAGTCCATCTTCAGCAGGCCGAGCGACTCGCACTGCGGGTAGTCCCACTGCGTGATGGTGACGCCGTCGGTGTGCCGGACCCAGACCGGGGCGTGGTCGACGATCGGTTCGCTGGACATGATGACGCCGGCGGCGTGGACGCCCATCTGGCGGACCAGGCCCTCGACGCCCTTGGCGGTGTCGATGACCTTCTTGACGTCCGGCTCGTTCTCGTACATCCCCCGGATCTCGCCCGCCTCGCTGTAGCGCGGGTGCTTGGGGTTGGTGATGCCGTCGAGGTCGATGCCCTTGCCGAGGACGTCGGCGGGCATGGCCTTGGTGAGGCGGTCGCCCATGGCGTACGGGTAGCCCAGCACGCGGGCCGAGTCCTTGATGGCGTTCTTCGCCTTGATCTTGCCGTAGGTGCCGATCATGGCGACCTTGTCGGCGCCGTACTTCTCGGTCACGTACCGGATCACCTCGACGCGCCGGCGCTCGTCGAAGTCGATGTCGACATCGGGCATCGAGACGCGCTCGGGGTTGAGGAACCGCTCGAAGATCAGCCCGTGCTCGATCGGGTCGAGGTCGGTGATGCCCATCGCGTACGCCACGATCGACCCGGCCGCCGACCCACGGCCGGGGCCGACCGCGATGCCGTTGTTCTTGGCCCACATGATGAAGTCGGCGACGACCAGGAAGTACCCCGGGAACCCCATCTGGATGATGATGTCCATCTCGTACTCGACCTGCTTCTGCCGGTCCTCGGGAACGCCCGCCGGGAAGCGGCGCTTCATCCCGTTGCGGACCTCCTCCTGGAACCAGGTGATCTCCGTGAAGCCGTCCGGGATCTCGAACTTCGGCATGAGGTTCTTCGCCTCGAACATGCCGGCGGTGTCGATCTGCTGGGCGACCAGGAGGGTGTTGGCACACCCTTCCTGCCAGGCGTCGGAGGAGTCGATGGCGTACATCTCGTCCGTCGTCTTCAGGTAGTAGCCGGTGCCGTCGAAGCGGAAGCGGTCCGGGTCGGAGAGGTTCTTGCCGGTCTGGATGCAGAGCAGGGCGTCGTGGGCGGTGGCCTCGTGCGCGTACGTGTAGTGGGAGTCGTTGGTGACCAGCGGCGGGATGTTCAGCTTCCTGCCGATCTCCAGCAGCCCGTCACGGACCCGGCGCTCGATCTCGATGCCGTGGTCCATCAGCTCCAGGAAGTACCTGCCCTCTCCGAAGATGTCCTTGTAGTCGGAGGCCGCCTGGACCGCCTCGTCGAACTGTCCGAGCCGCAGCCGGGTCTGGACCTCGCCGGAGGGGCAGCCGGTGGAGGCGATGAGCCCCTCGGACCACTGGGAGATGGTCTCCTTGTCCATCCGGGGCCACTTCTGGAGCCAGCCCTCGGCGTACGCGTCCGAGGAGAGCCGGAAGAGGTTGTGCAGCCCGGTCTTGTTCGCCGCCCAGATCGTCTTGTGGGTGTAACCACCGGAACCGGACACGTCGTCGCGCTTCTGGTGCGGCTGCCCCCACTGCACCTTGCGCTTGTGCTTGCGCGACTCGGGGGCCACGTACGCCTCGATGCCGATGATCGGCGTGACGTTCGCCTTCTTGGCCGAGTGGAAGAAGTCGTAGGCCCCGTGCAGGTTGCCGTGGTCGGTCATCGCGATGTGCGTCATGCCCATCTCGTTGGCCGCCTCGAACATGTCCTTGAGCCGCGCCGCACCGTCCAGCAGCGAGTACTGGGTGTGCACGTGCAGGTGCGTGAAGGGCGGCTTGGTCACGGCGTCGGGCCTCCGGGAAGTCGGGCGATGACGGACGGGGGGACAGCGTGGAAGTCTACGACGTGGCGGAGTCGAACGGCGGGCACTCCCGGCTCTCCCCGGGCGTTGGAGAGGGCAGGGCGCGTGTCCGTTTTGTCATGCACTCAGTCACGCGGACCGGGGTCCGGGGCAGGCACGCCAACGACAGCAGGAGGCAGCAAGCGATGTCGGAAACGCAGACCGGCGCGGCGCGGCGCGGGGAGCAGATCCTCGCCGTTCTCGACACCGCCTTCGGGGAGCTGCTGGCCGCCGATCCGGCCGCCTTCCGGGTCAAGTACCGCAAGATGGCGGGCTCGGCCTTCGCCTTCTACCGGGGCACGGCCTGCCTGTTCTACACCGACCTGGAGCGTGAGCAGCGCGGCGGCCCGTATCTGGACGAGCGCACCGGCCGGGTCTGGATCCACGGCGATCTGCACGCGGAGAACTTCGGCACCTCCATGGACGCCAACGGCCGCCTCGTCTTCAACGTCAACGACTTCGACGAGGCGTACGTGGGCCCCTTCACCTGGGACCTGAAGCGGTTCGCCGCCTCCCTGGCCCTGATCGGCTACGCCAAGGCCCTGGCCGACGAGCAGATCACCGACCTGGTCCGGATCTTCGCCGCGGCCTACCGCGAGCGCGTCCACGCGCTGGCGACGGGCGCGAAGAACGACGAGGTGCCGCCCTTCACCCTGGACACGGCCCAGGGCCCGCTGCTGGACGCGCTGCGGGCCGCCCGCTCGCTGACGCGGTTCTCGCTGCTGGACTCGATGACGGTGATCCGGGACTTCGAGCGCCGGTTCGCGGACGGCGGCGGTGCGATCGACCTGGACGCCGCCACGCGCTACAAGGTGCTGGCCGCCTTCGACGGCTATCTGGAGACGCTGCCTGAGTCGAGCCTGGCCCGCCCCGACTCCTACCGGGTCAAGGACGTGGTGGGCCGCCGGGGCATCGGCATCGGATCGGCCGGGCTCCCCTCGTACAACATCCTCCTGGAGGGCAACAGCGACGCCCTGGAGAACGACGTGGTGATCTACCTCAAGCAGGCGCAGGTCCCGGCGGTCTCCCGGCACATCACGGACGCCGCCGTGCGGGACTACTTCCAGCACGAGGGGCACCGCACGGTGATCTCCCAGCGCGCGCTCCAGGCCCACGCGGACCCGTGGCTGGGCTGGACCGAGCTGGACGGCGCCGGACAGCTGGTCGCCGAGGTCTCGCCGTACGCGGTCGATCTGGACTGGTCGGAGATCGACGAGGTGGACGAGATCGCGGCGGTCGTGGCGGATCTGGGCCGGGCCACGGCCACGATGCACGCGGCGGCGGACGACGAGAGCGGCCACTCGCTGGTGCCGTTCTCCACGGAGCGGGCGATCGACGCGGCCATCGCGGCCGACGAGGAGGGGTTCGGGGAGCTGCTGGTCGACTTCGCCCACAGCTACGGGGCGCGGGCCCGGGCGGACCACCAGATCTTCGTGGACCTCTTCCGCAACGGCCTGATCCCGGGGCTGTAGCGGTCCGGGGCCGCAGGGGCCCCGGCAGCGCACGTGCGGGCGGGGCCGTGCGCTGCCGGGGGCGTGACCTCCTGGGGCTGTGACTCTCAGCGCCTTTTAAGCTCCGCTCACCTCACCCCATGACACACTTTCCGGCGATGGACATCTCAGGGACGCAGTTCAGGGGGGCGCGCGCGGCGCTTTTCGCCGCGCTCGTCGTCACCCTGTCCACGGCATCCCATGTGCTGCTCTCCGGGGCGCCGCTGCCGCTGGTCGCGGTCGGGCTGCTCGCCGCCGCCGTCTTCGCCCTGGCGTACGCGCTGGCCGGCCGGGAGCGCGGCTTCGGCGCCATCGCGGGGCTGCTCGTCCCGCTGGAGCTGGCGGCCGACACCTTCTTCACCGCCGGACAGCACCTCTGCTACGGGGCTGCCGGCGGCCCCATCGCGGGCCCGCTGCGCTCGGTGGGCCTCGACGTGCTCTGCGGGGGCGGCGAGGTCGGTGCGACCGGGGCCAGGCTCGCGGGGGTCGGCGCGGTGGGCACCCCGCTCGCCGGGGTGACCGGTGCGGGCGACCGCGCGGCGGCCCTGCTGGCGCAGCCCGGCCCCGCCGTGCCATGGCTGCTGCTCACCGCCCATGTGGCCGTCGGGCTGCTCGCCGCCGCCTGGCTGCGGCGCGGCGAGGCGGCGCTGGCGGGGCTGCTGCGCACGGCGGCCCTGGTGGCGTTCCGCCCGCTGCTCACCGCGGTCGCCGTGGTGCGCGGGATCGTCCGGACCGCCTCCCGGCTCCCCGGGGCGACCGGGCGCGTGCACACGCCCTCCCCGGCCCGCTTCCTCGTGCACTCCGTGGGACGCAGGGGCCCGCCGCTCACCGCGCAGGCCGCCGCCTGAGGGCGGGCCTGCCGACGCCGAGCAGCACCCTTCCACTCCCCACGTACGCATGGAGACATCATCATGAGCAAGCGCAACACCCAGGCGAACAAGGCAGCGGCCCGTGAGCGGCTGCGCGCCGAGCGCGAGGCCCAGGCCAAGAAGGACAAGACGCGCAAGCAGCTCGTCGTGGCCCTCTCGGTGGTCGCGGCCATCGCCGTCGTCGGCGGCATCAGCTACGGCGTGATGCAGTTGAACAAGCCGTCCGCCTGGGAGGCCGCCGCCGACGCGAAGAACGTCAGCGTGCCGAAGAACGCCTCCGGCGAGAACGGCACCGAGGTGGTGATCGGCAAGGCCGACGCGAAGAAGACCCTGGAGCTGTACGAGGACTCCCGCTGCCCGGTCTGCGCCACGTTCGAGCAGGGTGTGGGCGAGACGCTTCACAAGGACGTCGAGGCGGGCAAGTACAAGGTCAAGTACGTCGGCGCGACGTTCATCGACAACACCGACAACGGTGAGGGCTCCAAGAACGCCCTGAGCGCGCTCGGCGCCGCGCTGAACGTGAGCCCCGAGGCGTTCATGGAGTACAAGGCCGCGCTGTACTCGGCGGAGTTCCACCCGGAGGAGCGCGACGACAAGTTCGCCAAGGACAGCTATCTGATCAAGGTCGCGGACTCGGTGGACGCGCTGAAGGGCAACAAGGCCTTCCAGAAGGACGTCGAGGACGGCACGTACGACGCCTGGGCGATGAAGATGTCCGAGGCGTTCAACAAGAGCGGTGTGCAGGGCACGCCGACGCTGAAGATGGACGGTGAGAAGGTCACCAGCGAGGGCAGCGACAACGCCCCGATGACGGCCACCGACTTCACCGCCGCGGTGGACAAGGCCCTGAAGGGCTGACGCCTCTCCGGGGCGCCCGGGCGGCCCCCGGCTGCCCGGCGGTGCCCGGCTGCCCGGCGGTCCCCGGCTGCCCTGCGGTCCCCGGCTGCCCTGCGGTCCCGGGCGGCCGAGCGGTCCCCGACCGGCGGGCCACCCCCCCGGCGACGGCTTCCCGACGGGCGGGCGAACTTCCTCTGTTCGCTCGCCCGTTCGCCGTACGCACCAGTAGGGTGATGGTCCGTGACCAGTCGACACGTTCCCTCGCCGAGCCGCCGTACCGTCGTCCGGGCCGCCGCCGCGACCGCCGCCGCCGTCCCCGTGCTCGCCACCGCGACCGCCGCCCCCGCCGCCTCGGCCGCGACCACCGGCGGGCCGGAGTCCGCCGCTCATGCCCCCGCCTTCCTCCACGGCGTCGCCTCCGGTGACCCGCTGCCCGACGGGGTCCTGCTGTGGACCCGGGTCACTCCCGAGCCCGGCGCGGAGCCCGGTTCGGGGCGCGGGGCCGAGACCCCGGTGCGCTGGGAGGTCGCGGAGGACCGGGAGTTCACCGCGATAGCCGCGAGCGGTACGACGCTCGCCGCCGCCCCCTCCGACCACACCGTGAAGGCCGACGTCCGCGGACTGCGCCCGGCCACGACGTACTACTTCCGCTTCACGGTGAGCGGCCAGGGTCCCGAGGGCGGCGAAGTCCGCTCCCCCACCGGCCGCACCCGCACCGCGCCCGCCGTCGGGGCGAGCGTGGCGGGGGTGCGCTTCGGGGTGGTGTCCTGCGCCAACTGGGAGGCCGGCTGGTTCTCCGCGTACCGCCATCTCGCCGCCCGCGCCGATCTGGACGCGGTGGTGCACCTGGGCGACTACCTGTACGAGTACGGGATCGGCGAGTACCCCACCCAGGGCGCGCCCTTGCGGGAGCACCGCCCCGCCCACGAGATCCTGGACCTGGCCGACTACCGCACCCGGCACGGGAACTACAAGACCGACGCCGACCTCCAGGCGCTGCACGCCGCCCATCCGATGATCGCGATCTGGGACGACCACGAGGTCGCCAACGACGCCTGGTCGGGCGGGGCGCAGAACCACACCCCGGGCACCGAGGGCGACTGGGCGGAGCGGGTGGCGGCGGCCAAGCAGGCGTACTTCGAGTGGATGCCGGTCCGCGCCTCCACCGAGGGGACGGTCTACCGGCGGTTGCGGTTCGGGCGGCTGGCCGATCTGCACCTGCTGGACCTGCGGAGCTTCCGTTCCCAGCAGGCGTCCATCGGCAGCGGTGCGGTGGACGACCCGGAGCGGACGATCACCGGCCGGGCGCAGCTGGACTGGCTGAAGGCGGGGCTCGCCGGGTCGGACGCGGCGTGGAAGCTGGTCGGTACGTCGGTGATGGTCTCCCCGGTCGCCTTCGGGGCGCTCCCCGCGCATCTGCTGAAGCCGCTCGCCGGGCTGCTGGGGCTGCCGAAGGAGGGGCTCGCGGTCAACGTCGACCAGTGGGACGGCTACACCGACGACCGCAGGGAGCTGATCGCGCATCTGCGGGAGCGCGGGGTCACCGACACGGTCTTCCTGACCGGTGACATCCACATGGCCTGGGCCAACGAGGTGCCGGTGCGGGCGGCGACGTATCCGCTGTCGCCCTCGGCGGCGACGGAGTTCGTGGTCACGTCGGTGACCTCGGACAATCTGGACGACATCCTGCGGGTCGCGCCGCAGACCGTCTCGAAGGTCGCCGCGACGGCCGTCCGGACCGCCAACCGCCATGTGAAGTGGGTGGACATGGACTCGCACGGCTACGGCGTCCTGGACGTCACCGCCGAGCGCGCGCAGATGGACTACTACGTGCTCTCCGACAAGAAGGACAAGGAGGCCGCCTCCACCTGGGCGCGCTCCTACCGGACCCGGCGGGGCACCCAGAAGGTGGAGCGGGCGGACCGCCCGGTCCGCTGAAGCTAGAGCGTGGCCAGGAAGCCGAGCGCGACCTTCCAGGTCTGCTCGGCGGCCGCCTGGTCGTAGTCGTGGAGATCGGGGTCGGTGAAGAGGTGGCCGGCCCCGGGGTAGCGGTAGATCTCCACGTCGGCGCCGGTGCGCTGCATCCGGAGGTACCAGCTGTTGAGCCAGTCGTGGGACTCGAAGGGGTCCGGGTCCGCCACATGCAGCTGGACCGGCAGCTCCTCCACCGTCGCGTTCTCCGCGATGTCCGAGGTGCCGTGGAAGAGCAGCAGCCCGCGCGCCTTCGCGTCACCGAGCGCCAGCGTCTGGGCGGTTGCCGCGCCGAGGGAGAAGCCCGCGTAGACGAGCCCCTGGTCGGAGTAGGGAGCGGCGGCCAGCACGGCGCGCTTGAGCAGCTCCTCCTTGCCGACCTCCTCCTTGAAGGCCATGCCTTCCTCCACCGTGGCGAAGGTGTGCCCCTCGAACAGATCGGGCACGCGCACCTCGTGGCCGGCGTCCCGCAGACGGGCGGCCGCGGCGTGCACGGCGGGCGTGAGCCCGTAGGTCGAGTGGAAAAGCATGATGTTCATGAGGCCCATGGTGCCAGGTGTGCCCCAAGGCTTGGAGGATCGAAGCGATGGAGAACGTGCTGCGCCCGCTGATCGTCATCGGCGGTGCCGTGGTGATCACGCTGCTGGTCGGCTGGGCGGTCGACCGGCTGCTGCGCCGGGCCGACAGCCGCCACCGCGAGACCCCGCTCTGGGGGCTGCTGCGGCGCTGCCGGCCGCCGTTGCAGGTGGTGCTCATCACGGCGATACTGCGCGGCGGCTACCGGCAGTCGGGGATCGCCTGGGTGTGGGAGCACCGGGTCGGGATCGGCCAGGCCCTCTCGCTGGTGCTGATCGGTGCCACGGCGTGGCTGGTGGTCCGGGTGGCGGCGACGGTTGTCGAGTCCAGCTACGCACGCTACGCCACGGCCACCCGCGATCCGGCCCGGGTGCGCCGGGTCCGTACGCAGGTGACGCTGATCCAGCGGGTCGTCATAGCGGTGGTGACGGTCGTCGCCATCGCCGCGATGCTGCTGACGCTCCCGCCGATGCGGGCGGTCGGCACGTCGATGCTGGCCTCGGCCGGTGTGGTCGGCATCGTCGCCGGTGTGGCCGCGCAGTCGACGCTCGGCAACCTCTTCGCGGGGCTCCAGATCGCCTTCGGGGACATGGTCCGGATCGGTGACACCGTGGTGGTGGACGGCGAGTGGGGCACGGTCGAGGAGATCACGCTGACGTTCCTGGCGGTACGGACGTGGGACGAGCGGCGGATCACGATGCCGGTCTCGTACTTCACGAGCAAGCCGTTCGAGAACTGGTCGCGCGGCGGGGTCCAGATGACCGGCACGGTCTTCTTCCACCTGGACCACGCGGCACCGGTGGCCGCGATGCGCGAGAAGCTGCGGGACATCCTCGGTGACATCGCCGCGTGGGACGGCCGCGACTGGTCCCTCGCGGTCACCGACACGACCCCGACCACGATCCAGGTGCGGGCGGTGGTGACGGCGAAGGACGCGGACGACATCTGGACCGTACGGTGCGCGGTGCGCGAGCAGTTGGTGGGCTGGCTGCGGGACCACCACCCGTACGCGCTGCCGCGGGTGGCCACCTCCCCGGGCGCGCTGCCGCCGGGCGAGCAGTGGGCGGAGCTGACGGGCGCCGGCCCGCGGCCCTCCCGCAACGGCACCGGCACCGCCCGCGACCTGGACGACGGCTCCAAGGCACCACGGACGGGACGCGGCTGAGGGGGCGTGTCCGAGGTGGGACCCGGGAGCCCGTACTCCCCGAGCCACGCGCCCCTGCGACACACACCCCGAGCCACGCGCCTCTCCGGCGTACGCCCCGGGCCCAGCCGGGCCCGCTCCCCGACGTCCGCGGCTCAGCGCAGCGAGCGGAAGTCCAGCTGGCGCAGCACGCGGTCCACGACCTCCGGGTCGGAGCCGGGTTCGTTGCGGGCGGAGAGCACCTCGTGGCGGGCGGCCGACATCATCTCGCGCTGGATACGGCTGACCGCCTTGAAGCGCTCGGCGCGCTGGGCGTACGCCTCGCGCCGCTCCTCGTCGACGATCTCCGGGTTGATCCGCGCCCCGATGTCGTACGCGGCCTTCTGGAGCCGCTCCACGACCTCGTCCGGGAACTCCTCGACCTCCTGGATCTCCTTGAGCCGGTGCTTGGCGGCCTGGGCGGCGCGCAGGGCGAGGTCCCGTTCCAGGGCCTCCTCGGCGGCGGCGTCGGCGCGCACCCGGAGCTTGCGGACCAGCCGGGGCAGGGTGAGCCCCTGGAAGACGAGGGTGGCCATGATCACGCAGAAGGCGATGAAGATGGTCTCGTCGCGGCCGGGGAAGGGCGCTCCGTCATCGGTCTCCAGCGGGATGGCGAGCGCCAGCGCGACGGAGGCCACCCCGCGCATCCCGGCCCACCACATGACGACGGTCTCCCGCCAGCTGGTCGGGATCTCCTCGCTGACGTCCCGCCGGGTGTGCAGCTTCTTGGCGAGCCAGGTGGCGGGGAGCAGCCAGGCCAGCCGGACGCCGACGACGACCACGACGATCGCGAGCCCCCAGCCCAGCATCTGGAGTTCGCGCCCGCCGGAAGTGCCGAAGACGGCGTGCAGCTCCAGGCCGATCAGTCCGAAGGCCACGCCGGTGACCAGGGTGTCGACGATCTCCCAGAAGGTACGTCCGGTGAGCCGGCCCAGCACGTCGTCGGCGTCGGCCGTGCGCTCGGCCAGGTAGAGGGCGACGGTCAGGACGGCGAGCACGCCGGAGCCCTCCAGTTCCTCCGCCAGGACGTAGGCGACGAAGGGCACGAGGAGGCTCAGCCCGACCTGGAGGGTGGCGTCACCGAGCATCCCCATGAGCTTGATGGTGAGCCAGCCGAGCACGAGGCCGACGGCGATCGCGACCGCGGCGGAGAGGAGCAGCAGCCCGAAGGCCTCGGGCACCGAGAAGGTGCCGCTCACCGCCGCCGCGATGGCCACGTGGTACAGCACGATGGCCGTGACGTCGTTGAAGAGCCCCTCGCCCTCCAGGATCGACACGAGCCGCCGCGGCAGCCCGACCGAGCCCGCGACGGCGGTCGCGGCGACCGGGTCGGGCGGGGCGACCAGCGCGCCCAGGGCGACCGCGGCGGCGATGGGCAGCCCGGGGACGATCGCGTTGGCGACGGCGGCGACGGCGGCCGTGGTGACGAAGACCAGGGCGACGGCCAGCAGGAAGATCGGCCGTTTGTTGGCGGCGAACTGCCGCCAGGAGGTGCGCTGGACCGAGGCGTAGAGCAGCGGCGGCAGCAGGGCGGGGAGGATGATCTCGGGCGGGATGTCGACGTTCGGCACGAAGGGCGCGAACGCCATCGCGACTCCGGCCAGCGTCATCAGGACCGGTGCGGGCAGCCCCAGCCGGGCGCCGAGGGGCACCGTGACCACGGCTCCGAGCAGCAGCAGGAGCAGCAGGGTCATCTGATCCATGGGAGGTGCCTTCCGGAGCATACGATTCCGGTCCGCTCACCGTGTCCCCCAGGACACCCCCCGGGGTGAACGGCCGCCAGGACGCCCGGCCGGATCACCGGCCGGGCGGACCCCCACCCTGCCACGCGGTGCGCGCCGGGGAGCCGAGACCCCCCGGCGAACGGTCAGCGGCCCTGGTGGAGTTCCCGGCGCATCGCCCGGTGCGCGATGCCCGCGTCCGGGAACTCGGGGCCGTACGCCACATAGCCGAGGCGCTCGTAGAAGCCGAGGGCGTGGGTCTGGGCGTGCAGGTCGACGGCGGTCAGGCCGAGCCGGTCCGCCTCCTCCTCGATGGCCCGCACGAGGGCGGCGCCGACGCCGAGACCGCGCGCCTGCCGGGTGACCGCGAGCCGGCCGAGGGAGCCGACGGTGAGGTCCCCGCCGGTCTTGGGCGCAGCGACCTCGCCGTGCAGCAGCCGCCCCGTGCCGAGGGCGGCGCCGTCGGCCGCGACGGCCAGGACGTGGACGGCGGTGGCGTCGTAGGCGTCGTACTCGATCTCCTCGGGCACGTCCTGCTCACCGACGAAGACCTCCTTGCGCACCTGGAAGCAGGCGGCGAGGTCGCTCTCCTCGACGGCCCTGCGGGTGGTGTACGCGACGGGGGCGCCGGCGGTCACTGGCTCTCCGCGGAGATGGTGTCCAGGGCGTGCTGGAGGTCGGCCGGGTAGTCGCTGGAGAACTCCACCCAGGAGCCGTCGCCCGGGTGCTCGAAGCCCAGGCGGACCGCGTGGAGCCACTGCCGGGTCAGCCCGAGCCGCTTGGCCAGGGTCGGGTCGGCACCGTACGTCAGATCGCCGACGCAGGGGTGGCGGTGGGCGGACATGTGGACCCGGATCTGGTGGGTGCGGCCGGTCTCCAGCTTGATGTCCAGGAGGCTGGCGGCGCGGTAGGCCTCGATCAGGTCGTAGTGGGTCACCGACGGCTTGCCCTCGGCGGTGACGGCCCACTTGTAGTCGTGGTTGGGGTGGCGCCCGATGGGGGCGTCGATGGTGCCGCTCATCGGGTCCGGGTGGCCCTGGACGAGCGCGTGGTACTTCTTGTCGACGACCCGGTCGCGGAACTGGGCCTTCAGCAGGGTGTAGGCACGCTCGGACTTGGCGACGACCATCAGGCCGGAGGTGCCGACGTCGAGGCGGTGCACGATGCCCTGGCGCTCGGCGGCGCCGGAGGTCGAGATCCGGTACCCGGCGGCGGCGAGACCGCCGATGACGGTGGTGCCGGTCCAGCCGGGGCTGGGGTGGGCCGCCACGCCGACCGGCTTGACGATGACCACGATGTCCTCGTCGTCGTGGACGATCTCCATGCCCTCGACGGGCTCGGCGACGATCTGGACGGGGGCGGGCGCCCCCGGCATCTCGACCTCCAGCCAGGCGCCGCCGTGCACACGCTCGGACTTGCCGGCCACCGAACCGTCCACCTGGACCTTCCCGGCGGCGGCCAGCTCGGCGGCCTTGGTGCGGGAGAAACCGAACATACGGGCGATGGCGGCGTCGACGCGCTCGCCTTCCAGGCCGTCCGGTACGGGCAGGGTGCGGATCTCGGGGTGCGTACTCACCAGTCGAGTATGCCTTGCGCGCCACGCTGCCCGTACAACGCGGTCAGTCCTTGTGGACGGTCCCGTCGGGGTCCAGCCCCTTGAAGGAAAGGATCACGATGAGGATGCCGCCGCAGACGATGGCGGAGTCCGCGAGGTTGAACACGGCGAAGTGCTTGGGGGCGATGAAGTCGACCACCGCCCCTTCGAACACCCCGGGCGCCCGGAAGATCCGGTCGGTGAGGTTGCCGAGCGCACCGCCCAGGAGCAGCCCCAGGGCGATGGCCCACGGCAGGCTGTAGAGCTTCCGGGCCAGCCGGATGACCACCAGGATCACCCCGGCCGCGATGATCGTGAAGATCACCGTGAACGCCTCGCCGAACCCGAACGCGGCCCCCGGGTTGCGCAGCGCCCGGAACTGCAGCCAGTCACCGATGATGTCGATCGGCGGCTGGTGCTCCAGCCTGGCGACCACGATCAGCTTGGAGACCAGGTCCAGCAGATAGGCGACGATCGCGACGCCGACGAGCGCCAGGATCTTGCGCTTGCCCACGCCCGCGTTCACGGCGGCGTCGGCGGCCGTGGAGCCGCCTTCCTCCGTGTGCTCGGTCTCGGGATCTTCCGGCGTACCGATGATGCGCTCCGCCTCTGCCACGTGAGTCCCTCAACCTAGGTGCCTGACTGAGGAGAGGGTACGACACACCTGTGCGGGTCAGCCTCGCCGCTCCTGCTTCTGTTTGTCCTCGACACAGAGGGTGGCGCGGGGAAATGCCTGCATCCGTGCCTTGCCGATCGGTTTGCCGCAGATCTCGCAGAGTCCGTACGTCCCCGCCTCCAGCCGCGCGAGGGCCCGCTCGGTCTGCTCCAGCATCTCCTGGGCGTTGGCGGCGAGCGCCAACTCGTGCTCGCGGGTGATGTTCTTGGTGCCGGTGTCGGCCTCGTCGTCACCGGCACCGTCACCGGAGTCCCGCATCAGGCCGGCGAGCGCGGCGCCCGAGGTCTCCAGCTCGTCGCGAAGCCGCGCGATCTCGCCGGACAGCAGCGTCCGGGCCTCGGTGACCTCCTCGGGCGTCCAGGGGTCCTCCCCGGGCCGTACCGCCAGTTCGCCGGGGGCGGCTGCCGCGGCGGCCCCCCGGGCCGGCGGCACGACGGCCGTCTCGTCCGGACCGGCCTGGGGACTCGCGCTCTTCTTGGCTACCACCGTGTGGGCTCCCGTCTCCTCGGCGGCCGCAGCCGCCCCCGTGGCCGGTTGTCCGGCCGTCTTCGAAGCCTTCTTGGCCGCGCTCTTCTTCGCGGCGCTCCTGGTCGTGCTCTTCTTGGCGGCGGTCTTCTTCGCCGCCGCCTTCTTCGCGGGCGCTTTCTTCGCGGCGGCCCTCGTGGCCGCCGTCTTCTTCGCAGGCGCCTTCTTCACGGGCACGTCCCCGGCATCCGCGCCCTCCGCGGACGGGGCATCGGCCGGTGGCTTCCCGTCGGCCCTCTGCCCGGCCGCGGTCTCTTCCGCCGTCTTCTTCGCCACCATGGCCGCGGCCCCTTCACATATCGTGATCTTGCACGCGAATCGTGCTGGGACGATAAATCGACCCCAGCCCCGCGGCAACGGGGCACGCCGCCCGTTCCGCCCCTCCCCGTGCCCGGTCGTGGCGCGCCTGCATCCGTTGTTCCCAGCTCCCCGCCCGGTAATCCGCCCCAGGGGCACCACGGAGCGCCCCCGCATCCCCGCGCAGAACTCCGTACGCCCCGACTCGCCATTCGGGTCACGCCCGGGGCCCGGGCAAAACCGGTCGGCCGTCGGCCGTCGGGGCCGTACACTGGGCGCAGCGAGAGGCGTGGATGGGACGAGTAGCGTCGTACGCAGCCGAGAGCGACCCGGGGACGGTGGGAGCCCGGGGGCGAGCGCGTCGTGAAGATCACCCCGGAGCCGCCGGAAGAAAGCCCCGGTCCAGGGCTCACCCCTGGGCCCCGGCCACTAGACCCGGCATCGCGACCCCAATGAGGGGGCCTCGGGCTCACGCCCCGGGCCAAGGAGGGTGGTACCGCGGGAGCCCCGTCGCTCTCGTCCCTCCGACGGAAGTGGAAGACGTCCGCCGGAGGAAGCCCGCACATGACATCGCCGCAGTACCGCCAGGTGCCCGCCCAGGTCGACCTGCCCGCGCTGGAGCACGCCGTGCTCGACTTCTGGCGCGAGAACAAGGTCTTCGCCAAGAGCCTCGACCAGTCCGAGGGCCGCCCGGAGTGGGTCTTCTACGAGGGCCCGCCCACCGCCAACGGCATGCCCGGCGCCCACCACATCGAGGCCCGCGTCTTCAAGGACGTCTTCCCCCGCTTCCGCACCATGCAGGGGTACCACGTGGGCCGGAAGGCCGGCTGGGACTGCCATGGCCTGCCGGTCGAACTCGCCGTGGAGAAGGAGCTGGGCTTCAACGGCAAGAAGGACATCGAGGCGTTCGGCATCGCCGAGTTCAACGCCAGGTGCCGTGAGTCGGTGACCCGGCACACCGACGCCTTCGCCGAGCTCACGACCCGCATGGGCTACTGGGTCGACCTGGACGACGCCTACCGCACGATGGACCCGGAGTACGTGGACTCCGTCTGGTGGTCGCTGAAGGAGATCTTCAACAAGGACCTCCTGGTCCAGGACCACCGCGTCGCCCCCTGGTGCCCGCGCTGCGGCACGGGCCTCTCCGACCACGAGCTGGCCCAGGGGTACGAGACGGTCGTCGACCCGTCCGTCTTCGTCCGCTTCCCCCTCACCTCCGGTCCGCTGGCCGGCGAGGCGGCCCTCCTGGTCTGGACGACGACCCCCTGGACCCTGGTCTCCAACACGGCGGTCGCCGCGCACCCCGAGGTCCGGTACGTCGTCGCGACGAACGGCGGGGAGAGGCTCGTCGTCGCCGAACCGCTGCTGGAGAAGGCGCTCGGCGAGGGCTGGGAGGTGACCGGCCAGTCGTTCACCGGCGCCGAGATGGAGCGCTGGACCTACGAACGCCCCTTCGCGCTCGTCGACTTCCCGGCGGAAGCCCACTACGTGGTCAACGCCGAGTACGTCACGACCGAGGACGGTACGGGTCTGGTCCACCAGTCCCCCGCGTTCGGCGCCGACGACCTCGTGGTCTGCCGCTCCTACGGCCTCCCGGTGGTCAACCCGGTCCGCCCCGACGGCACCTTCGAGGAGGACCTCCCCCTGGTGGGCGGCGTCTTCTTCAAGAAAGCCGACGAGGCGCTCACCGCGGACCTGGACGCCCGCGGCAAGCTCTTCCGCCATGTCCCGTACGAGCACAGCTACCCGCACTGCTGGCGCTGCCACACCGCGCTGCTCTACTACGCACAGCCGTCCTGGTACATCCGTACGACGGCCGTCAAGGACCGTCTCCTCCAGGAGAACGAGAAGACCAACTGGTTCCCCGACTCGGTCAAGAACGGCCGCTTCGGCGACTGGCTGACCAACAACGTCGACTGGGCGCTCTCCCGCAACCGCTACTGGGGCACGCCCCTGCCGATCTGGCGCTGCGAGGACAACCACCTGACCTGCGTGGGCTCGCGCGCGGAGCTGACGGAGCTGACGGGCCGGGACCAGTCGTCCCTGGACCCCCACCGCCCCTTCATCGACGAGATCACCTTCACCTGCACGCAGGAGAACTGCCGGCTGGAGGCGTACCGCGTCCCGGAGGTCATCGACGCCTGGTACGACTCGGGTTCGATGCCGTTCGCGCAGTGGGGCTACCCGTACAAGAACAAGGAGGTCTTCGAGAGCCGCTACCCGGCGCAGTTCATCTCGGAGGCCATCGACCAGACCCGCGGCTGGTTCTACACGCTGATGGCGGTCGGCACGCTGGTCTTCGACAAGTCGTCCTACGAGAACGTGGTCTGCCTGGGCCACATCCTCGCCGAGGACGGCCGCAAGATGTCCAAGCACCTGGGCAACATCCTCCAGCCGATCCCGCTGATGGACCAGCACGGGGCGGACGCGGTGCGGTGGTTCATGGCGGCGGGCGGCTCCCCGTGGGCGGCGCGCCGGGTGGGCCACGGCACGATCCAGGAGGTCGTCCGCAAGACGCTCCTGACGTACTGGAACACGGTGGCGTTCCAGGCCCTGTACGCCCGGACCTCGGGCTGGGCCCCCTCCGAGGCCGACCCGGCCCCCGCGGACCGCACGGTCCTGGACCGCTGGCTGCTGAGCGAACTCAACACGCTGGTCGACCAGATGACGGTCGCGATGGAGGGGTACGACACCCAGCGCGCCGGCAAGCTGCTCTCGGCGTTCGTGGACGACCTCTCCAACTGGTACGTACGCCGCTCGCGCCGCCGCTTCTGGCAGGGCGACAAGGCGGCCCTGCGCACGCTGCACGAGGTGGTCGAGACGGTCACCCGGCTGATGGCGCCGCTGGTCCCGTTCATCACGGAGCGGGTCTGGCAGGACCTGGTCACGCCGGTGACGCCGGAGGCCCCGGAGTCGGTGCACCTCTCGTCCTGGCCGAAGCCGGACGCCACGGTGATCGACCCGACCCTCTCGACCCAGATGGCGCTGGTGCGCCGACTGGTGGAGCTGGGCCGGGCGACGCGGGCGGAGTCGGGCGTGAAGACGCGCCAGCCGCTGTCGCGCGCGCTGGTGGCGGCGAGCGGTTTCGACGCCCTCTCCCCCGAACTGCGGGCGCAGATCACGGAGGAGCTGAACGTCACCTCGCTCGCCACGCTCTCGGAGGTCGGCGGCTCGCTGGTCGACACCACGGCGAAGGCCAACTTCCGGGCGCTGGGCAAGCGGTTCGGCAAGGGGGTCCAGGCGGTGGCCAAGGCGGTGGCCGAGACGGACGCGGCAGCGCTCTCCCTCGCCCTGCGCGAGGGCACGGCGACGGTCGAGGTGGAGGGCGAGCGGATCACCCTCTCCCCCGACGAGGTGATCATCACGGAGACTCCGCGCGAGGGCTGGTCGGTCGCCTCCGACGCGGGCGCGACGGTCGCCCTGGACCTGGAGATCACTCCGGAGCTGCGCCGCGCGGGCCTGGCCCGTGACGCGATCCGCCTGATCCAGGAGGCCCGCAAGAACAGCGGCCTGGACGTGGCGGACCGCATCGCCGTCCGCTGGACCACCACGTCCGAGGCCACCCGGGAGGCCCTCGCGGAGCACGCCCCCCTGATCTCGGACGAGGTCCTCGCGGTGGACTACGCGGAGGGTGTGGCGGACGACACGTACGGCGCCCCCTTCGAGGACGAGGGCCTGTCCCTCACGTTCCGCCTCCGCAAGCAGTAACCCGTACGTCTGGGGCCCGGCCGGACACGTTCCGGCCGGGCCCTTCCGCGTACCCGGCCGGGGCGGAGCCCCACCTCCCCAGCCCGCCCGGCACCTGAGGGCAAAGCGGGCCCAGGGGCAGCACCCCCACCTCCCCAGCCCGCCCGGCACCTGAGGGCAAAGCGGGCCCGGGGGCAGCACCCCCACCTCCCCAGCCCCTCCGGCGCTTGAGGAGCGGGGTCCGGGGCAGCGCCCCGGTTTCGGGAAGGGGCGGGTAGGGGAACAGCCCGCCGCAGGCGCCCCACCCCCATGCCGCTCCCGCACCGGCACCGGCACTGGCACCGGCAGGGCCACCCACGCAAAAGGGCCGGGGCCCGGGGGGGAAACCCGGGGGCCGGGCCTGACCGCCGACGGGTCCGCGCGCGCGTCCAGCGAGCGTGCCCCGCTCCGTTTTTTGTCCTGTTGATCAAGAAGCCCCGCATCTTCGAAGGG
>NZ_JBWKCM010000022.1:93899-129631 GCF_056436485.1 Streptomyces sp. NPDC043746
GTGCCCCCACCCTCCTTCCCCTCCCACAATCGCCCCTGCCGGTAGAAAGGGAAACCCCACAAGAAAAGGTGGCCTGGGCGGGGGACCCCCCCCCCCCCCCCCGGCCCTGACTGCCGACGGCTACGCGCACGCGCCCAGCGAGCGCGCCCCGCTCAGTTGTCGTCCTCGTCGATCAGGAAGCCCCGCATCGGCGACGGCGCCTGCTGCATCGGCTGCGGCGCCTGCGGCCGAACCGGCGCCATCGGCTGCGTCATCGCGGGCGACATCTGCTGCTGCCCGCCGTAGGACGGCGCACCGCCCATGGACTGGCCGCCACCCATCTGCTGGCCACTGTGGCCACCGTGGTTGGAGCTGCCCATGGAGTGACCCATCGCACCCGCACCGGCCGGAGCCAGCGAGGGCGACGGCGGCAGCGAAGCGGCGGCCGGCGTACGCGGCGGGGCGAGCGAGTCGTCCGCCTGGGTCTCCAGCTGACGCAGCTGGCTCTCCAGGTAGGACTTCAGCCGCGTGCGGTACTCGCGCTCGAAGCCGCGCAGGTCCTCGACCTTGCGCTCCAGCGTCGCGCGGGCCGACTCCAGCGAGCCCATCGCCACGCGGTGCTTCTCCTGCGCGTCCCGCTCCAGGGCGTCGGCCTTGGCGCGCGCGTCGCGCTCCAGACCCTCGGCACGGCTGCGCGCCTCGCCGACGATCTTGTTGGCCTCGGAACGGGCCTCCGCGATCGCCTGGTCGGCGGTCTGCTGCGCGAGCGAGAGGACACGGGCGGCACTGTCGCCACCGGGGCCCTGCCCCTGCTGCTGCATCTGCGGCGGCTGCTGCATCTGCTGCATCTGCTGCTGGGGGTGCTGACCCATGGGGCCGCCCATCGGGCCACCCATGGGACCGCCCTGCATCGGGCCGGGGCCGTGCGGACCCTGCGGGCCGCCGTGGCCCTGGGGGCCGTGACCACTGGGGCCGGCAGGCAGCTGCGGCGCGCCACCGGGCAGCTGGGGCGGACCCATCTGCGGCGGCTGCTGCTGCTGCGGCGGTCCGGATATGGCGGCGGGCACGGGGGCACCGGGCCGGTCCTGCTGCTCCGGGGGCTTGCGCATTCCCTGCTGCTGTTGCTGTTGCTGTTGCTGTTGCTGCTGATTCTGCGCGGCGGCGCGCGTAGCAGCGGCCAGTTTGGCGCGCAGGTCCTCGTTCTCACGGAGCAGACGGGTCAGCTCCGCTTCGACCTCGTCGAGAAAGGCATCGACCTCGTCCTCGTCATAGCCTTCTCGGAGGCGGACGGTCGTGAACTGCTTGTTCCGCACGTCCTCGGGGGTCAACGGCATCTCTTCTTCACCTCTACGTAGTCGTCGGCAGTCGGCAAGACCGTATCGCTCACAACCTGATCACAAC
The DNA here is from genome assembly GCF_056436485.1 of Streptomyces sp. NPDC043746. Lineage (NCBI taxonomy): Bacteria > Bacillati > Actinomycetota > Actinomycetes > Kitasatosporales > Streptomycetaceae > Streptomyces > Streptomyces sp. NPDC043746. The sequence goes on from NZ_JBWKCM010000022.1 coordinate 95,280, forward strand.
GCTGATCAGGATGTAGACGATGATCATCAGAACGAAGAAGGACAGGTCGAGTGCCACGCCCCCGAGACGCAGCGGCGGGATGAACCGCCGCAGAAGCTTGAGTGGTGGATCGGTCACAGTGTAGGTGGCCTCGAGAACGACCACCATCGCCTTGCCGGGTTGCCATGAACGTGCGAACTGGAAGACGTAGTCCATGACGAGCCGGAAGATCAGCACGATGAGGAAACACATCAGCGCGATATAGACCACATCCCGTGCGACGCCCATGTCCCGCGCTTCCCTCTCCCCTGGCTCTCGTAGCTCCGGCCTCGCGGCCGGGTTGTTCCCGGTGTCGTGTTCTCAGCTCTGGTTGAAGAATCCGCCCTCTGCGATGCGGGCCTTGTCCTCCGCCGTGACATCGACGTTAGCAGGCGACAACAGGAACACCTTCTGCGTCACGCGCTCAATGCTGCCATGGAGCCCGAAGACGAGTCCTGCGGCAAAGTCGACAAGTCGCTTCGCGTCCGTGTCGTCCATCTCCGTGAGGTTCATGATCACCGGGGTGCCCTCGCGGAAGTGTTCCCCGATGGTACGGGCCTCGTTGTAGGTCCTGGGGTGCAGCGTGGTGATGCGGTAGGGCTCCCGCTCGGACACGACCTTGGGCATGATCACCGGTGCGTTCTTCTCCATGTTCGGACGTTCGGGTGTGATGGATGCCACGGGGGCGATTCGGGCGGGTCGCCCGCTTTCCGCGGGGAGCTGAACCGGCTCCCGCGGAGCGGGAGGCTGCACCACTCGTACCGGTTCGTCCCTTTCGCGCTCCCGCTCGCGCTCGCGTTCCACCTGGTGCGGGGGCTGGTGCCGACGCCGCTCGGGCTCCGGCTCGGGCTCGAAGTCGTCATCGGGGTCGAAGCCCCGGCCGTCATACCCATCGTCCTCCACGAGGCCGAGGTAGACCGCCATCTTGCGCATCGCGCCGGCCATTCTCTGAGTCCTCCGCTCTGTGGTGGATCGGCATTCGTCACCAAGTGCCAGCGATCCACGGTGGTCTGCCCGTTGTGCTGGGTAATGACCATATTTTCTGCTGTGGTCCGACCTGCTTCGCGACGTTACCGGAGCGGGGGTCGGACTCCGAGTACCGCCGTACCGACGCGTACATGTGTCGCTCCGGCCGCCACCGCGTCCTCCAGATCCCCGCTCATCCCCGCGGAGACCATGGTCGCAGCCGGATGACCGGCGCGCAGGCGGGTGGAGAATTCCATCAGCCGGTCGAACGCGGCCCGTTGCCTGCCGGCAAACGGTCCGGCCAGAGGCGCCACGGTCATCAGGCCGTCCAGCCGGAGACCGTCGGCCGCGTCGACCGCGGCCGCCAACTCCTCGATCCCGTCCGGCGCGGCCCCGCCGCGCTCACCGCGCTGACCGCTCTCCGCGTCCAGGGCGACCTGGATCAGGCAGCCGAGTTCGCGCTCGGCCCGGACCGCGGCGGCCGAGAGGGCGGTGACGAGCTTGATCCGGTCCACCGACTGCACGACATCGGCATAACCCGTCACAGAACGAACCTTGTTCGTCTGGAGTTGTCCGACAAAGTGCCATGTCAGAGAAAGATCCGCACAAGCGGTGGCTTTCGGTGCCGCGTCCTGGTCACGATTCTCGGCGACATGACGCACACCCAGTTCATGCAGGATCCGCACATCGCTCGCGGGGTAGGTCTTGGTGACCACGATCAGGGTCACCTCCTCGCGCTTGCGGCCGGCCGCGGCACAGGCGGAGGCGATCCTTTCCTCCACCTGTGCGAGATTCGCCGCGATGTGAGCCTTACGGTCCGTCATGCCCTATCAGTCCAACCAGACATATCCGGCGAGCCGCCCGGTGGTGCGGTCGCGGCGGTACGAGAAGTGATCGCCCGATTCACGGGTGCAGACCGGCGAACGGTGCAGGTCGCCCACCCCGAGGGCGGCGAGTTGGGCGTGGACTCCGCCGGTGACGTCCACCGCGGGGGTCCCCCAGCTGGTCTCGGCCCAGGTGCCGGGGACGGCTTCCGCGACCTCGGCCCTCATCTCCTCCGGCACTTCGTAGCACCGGCCGCAGACGGCCGGTCCGGTGTGCGCGGTGATCCGGGAGGGGCGTGCGCCCAGCGCGGTCATGGCCTCGACCACCGCGGGCACGACTCCGGCGACCAGCCCCGGCCGCCCGGCGTGCGCCGCCCCCACGACTCCGGCGACCGGATCGACCAGGAGGACCGGGGTGCAGTCGGCGGTGAGGACCGCGAGCGCCAGTCCGCGCCGCGTGGTCACCAGCGCGTCCACGGCCGGGATCTCCGCTTCCGGGTCCCAGGGTCCGTCGACCACCGCCACCTCCCGGCCGTGCACCTGGTTCATCCAGACGACCGAGGCCGGGTCGAGGCCGAGGCGGCGGGCCGCGCGCTCGCGGTTCGCGCCGACGGCGGCGGGGTCGTCACCGACCGCGCCGCCGAGGTTGAGTTCACCGTACGGAGCGGCGCTCACCCCGCCCCACCGATCGGTGAAGGCGAAATGAGCGCTGCCCGTGGCGGAGTCCGCCGGATGCTGGGCTATCACTTCAAGAAGTCCGGTACGTCCAGCTCTTCGGCCTGGGTGTCCTGGTAGGGACGGGCCGGCGGGACGTGCGGCGGGGAGGCCGGCGAGAGCGGGCTCTCGTTCGCGGCCGACGCGGGGGCGGGCTCGGCCGGGGCCGGGGCCTCCTCGCGCGGCGGCACCGAACCGAGTCCGCCCGTCGGACGCGCGGGCTCGGGGGCGGACCTGGCCGGGGCGGCCGGCTCCTCCCTCTTGTTGGCGGTGGCACCGAGGGCGCTCTCGCGCCGGGCCGGCGGCTGTCCGCCGTCGAACCCTGCCGCGATCACGGTGACCCGGACCTCGTCGCCGAGGGCGTCGTCGATGACGGCACCGAAGATGATGTTGGCCTCGGGGTGAGCCGCCTCGCTCACCAGCTGGGCGGCCTCGTTGATCTCGAAGAGACCGAGATCGCTGCCGCCGGAGATGGAGAGCAGGACTCCCCGGGCGCCGTCGATGGACGCCTCCAGCAGCGGCGAGGAGATCGCCATCTCCGCCGCCGCGACCGCGCGGTCGTCGCCGCGCGCCGAGCCGATGCCCATCAGCGCCGATCCGGCCTCGGACATGACCGACTTGACGTCGGCGAAGTCCAGGTTGATCAGGCCCGGGGTGGTGATCAGGTCGGTGATGCCCTGGACACCCGAGAGCAGGACCTGGTCGGCCGACTTGAAGGCGTCGAGCACGCTGACCTGGCGGTCCGAGATGGACAGCAGGCGGTCGTTGGGGATGACGATGAGGGTGTCGACCTCTTCGCGGAGTTCGGCGATGCCGTCCTCCGCCTGGTTGGCGCGTCGCCGGCCCTCGAAGGTGAACGGGCGGGTGACCACACCGATCGTCAGGGCGCCCAGCGAGCGCGCGATGTTGGCGACGACGGGTGCGCCGCCGGTGCCGGTGCCGCCGCCTTCGCCGGCGGTGACGAAGACCATGTCGGCCCCCTTGAGGACCTCCTCGATCTCCTCACGGTGGTCCTCTGCCGCCTTACGACCGACGGCCGGGTTCGCCCCGGCGCCGAGGCCCCGGGTGAGTTCGCGGCCGACGTCGAGCTTGACGTCGGCGTCGCTCATCAACAGGGCCTGTGCGTCCGTGTTGATCGCGATGAACTCGACGCCCTTGAGGCCGACCTCGATCATTCGGTTGATGGCATTGACACCACCGCCGCCGACACCGATGACCTTGATGACTGCGAGGTAGTTCTGCGGTGCTGCCACGTCGAAGGCCTCTCGCCTCGAGTTACGTGTCGTCGCTCTGCGGTGGAACCGCGGCGACGACTGATGTCGATGGGGACGGTCCGAACGCCGACCCAAACCCTAACGTTCAAGTTTAGGGTTACCAGTGCGTCTGCTTCCTGGACTCTTCCGAACAGGACAGTAAGTCGACAAGTGGCGCCCGTTCAACGAACACGCCGAACCTCCCGTTTTTCTTTTCACCCTATGTGATCACCCGTAGCGGTGACCAACCAGGGTGCTGGCCAGCACAAATGCACGTCAACTCGCTGATACCGCCGGGGCGGTGGGGGCACTCACGTCGAAGTGTCCCGCTTTGGGGGCGGCCTTCATGAGAGCGGTGAGAACCCGCGCCTTCACCGGCCCGGCCTCACTACTGCCCCAGATCACCACCCGGTCCCGGGTGAGCCGCAAGGAGATCGCGTCGTACGAGGTGACCCGTACGGCCTCGGTGTCCTTGGCGACGCCCTTGGGCAGTTCGCCCACGACCTGGACGGCTTCCGCCAGCAGGCGGTCGCCGCCGAACCGGCGCAGACTCGCCGACTTGGCGGGGGCCAGCTCCAGTACGGGTACGCCCTTCGGTGCGCGCTCCACCGTGGCGAACCGGGTGCCCGTCGCGTCCACTTCGACGAACTTCGCACCCTTTTCGATCAGCAGGACCGGTCTGCGTTCGGTCACCTTAAGACGGATGCCGTGCGGCCAGGACCGTACGACATCCACTCTGTCGACACGAGGCAACTTCTGGCTCAACCGGGCCTCGATGGCGTCGGTGTCCACGGAGATCAGGGGCGCCCCGACCGGCACCGCGGCGACCGCCTCCACCTCCTCGCGGGTCAGCACCCGCAGACCGGAGGTGGAGACGCGTTCGACGCGGAGCCAGGAGGAGCCGTAGAGCGCCCAGACGGCGAACGCGACGAGGAGGGCCGCCGCGAGGGCGATCAGGACGGCCGTCGTACGGCGGCCGATCCGGCGCCCCTCGGGCCCGGGATGCGGCGGGCGGGCGGGGGCGTCCGCCCGCCCCGCTGCGCCGCGCTGGGCGGTCGTCGGTCCGGCCACGCTCGCTCCTTCACCGGACCCGGGGCGCCCGCCCCGGGTCCGCACCGCCTGGCGCCGCACGCCTACTGGCGTGAGGCGATCGCTTCGTACACCATGCCGACGAGCAGGTCGTCGGCGTCGCGCCGACCGAACTCGGCGGCGGCACGGGACATTTCGTACAGCCGGTGCGGGTCCGACAGCACCGGCAGGACGTTGGACTGCACCCACTCGGGGGTCAGCGCCGCGTCGTCCACCAGCAGTCCGCCGCCCGCGTTGACCACCGGCTGGGCGTTCAGCCGCTGTTCGCCGTTGCCGATGGGCAGCGGGACGTAGGCGGCGGGGAGCCCGACGGCGGAGAGTTCGGCGACGGTCATCGCGCCCGCGCGGCAGAGCATCATGTCGGCCGCGGCGTACGCGAGGTCCATCCGGTCCACGTACGGTACCGGGATGTACGGCGGCATCCCGGGCATGTTGTCGATCCGCGGCAATTCGTTCTTCGGGCCGACCACATGGAGGATCTGGATCCCCGAGCGCTGGAGCAGCGGTGCGACCCGCTGGACGACCTCGTTGAGGTGGCGGGCCCCCTGCGAGCCGCCGGAGACCAGCAGCGTGGGCAGGTTGGGGTCGAGGCCGAAGGAGGCGCGGGCCTCCGGGCGGACCCGGGCGCGGTCCAGGGTGGCGATGGTGCGGCGCAGCGGGATGCCGATGTAGCGGGCGCCGCGCAGCTTGCTGTCCGGCGTGGAGACGGCGACCCCGTGGGCGTACCGCGAGCCGATCTTGTTGGCGAGGCCCGGGCGCGCGTTGGCCTCGTGGACCACGATCGGCACGCCGACGCGCTTGGCCGCGAGATAGCCGGGCAGGGCGACGTATCCGCCGAAGCCGACCACGCAGTCCGCCTTGGTGCGTTCCAGGACCTGCTCGGCGGCCTTGATGGTGCCGCGCAGCCGGCCCGGGACGGTGATCAGCTCGGGGGTGGGCTTGCGGGGCAGGGGGACGGCCGGGATGAGAGCCAGCTCGTACCCCCGCTCGGGTACGAGCCTGGTCTCCAGGCCGCGTTCCGTGCCGAGGGCCGTGATTCCCACGGTCGGGTCCTGCCTGCGCAGGGCGTCTGCGAGGGCAAGCGCGGGCTCGATGTGTCCGGCGGTCCCCCCGCCGGCGAGTACGACATGCACCGAAATTCACCGCTCTCCGGACGGACGCTTCTTGATGCGCCGTCTCATCGTCTTCCATCCCACCCTGGGCCTCCGCATGGACAGGGCCGCCTTCGCGGCGGGATCGTCCCGCGCGAAGGCGATCATGAGCCCGACCGCGAACATCGTCGGCAGCAGGGCGGACCCCCCGTAGGAGAACAGCGGGAGGGGGACACCGGCGATCGGCAACAGGCCGAGCACCGCACCGATGTTGATCACGGCCTGGGCCATGATCCAGGTGGTCACGCCTCCCGCGGCAAACCTCACGAAGGGGTCCTCCGTGCGTCCGGCCACGCGGATACCTGCATAGCCTAGAGCCGCGAAGAGGGCGAGCACGGACAGCGTCCCCGCCAGACCCAGCTCCTCACCGGTGATCGCGAAGATGAAGTCGTTGTGGGGTTCCGGGAGTTGGCCCCATTTTTCCACACTCGCACCGAGCCCGGAACCGAACCACCCGCCGGAGGCCAGAGCGTAGATTCCGTGCGCGGCCTGCCAGCAGCCCTCGTCCGGGTCGGGTTCACCGATGATGCCCATGCAGGAGAGCCGGGACATCCGGTTGGGGCTGGTCCAGATCAGCAGGAACGCGATGACGGCGGCGAAGCCGAGCACTCCGGCGAAGAGCCTGGTGGGTGCGCCGGCCAGCCAGAGCAGCCCGAAGAGAATGGCCGTGAGAATGATCGCGGTCCCCATGTCGCCGCCGAGCATGATCAGTCCGAGGATCATGAAGGCGACCGGGACGAGCGGGACGAGCATGTGCTTCCACTGCGTCAGCAACCGCCTGTCCTGTTTGCGGGCGAGCAGGTCGGCGCCCCACAGGATGAGCGCGAGCTTGCCGAACTCGCTGGGCTGGAGCTGGAAGGGCCCGGCGATGTAGATCCAGTTCTGGTTGCCGCCGCGGGAGAGCCCGATCCCCGGCACCTGGACCAGGACCATCAGGAAGACCGTGACCATGAGTATCGGATAGGCCAGGGCTCGGTGGAGCTTCACCGGCATGCGGGAGGCGACCAGCATGAGCACGCCCCCGATGACGGCGGCGACGAACTGCTTGCCGAAGAAGTACGTCGACGACTCGTCGATGGTCAACGCCTTGATCATCGAGGCGGAGTAGACCATCACGAGCCCGAGCACGGTGATCAGCAGGCTGCCGCCGAGGATCACGTAGTAGGCGGTCAGCGGCCGGTCCCAGGCCCTGCGTGCCTGCTCGTAGAGGCCCCGTACACCGCTCCCGCGCCGGGTGCGGGAGGGCCGGGAGCCGCGCCCTGCACCACGGGGTGGTGCGGGGCGCCGACCGCGTACGGCGGAGCTCTTCTCGGCCGGCATTGTCGCTGTCCCCTCCACTGCTCGTGCCCGGGGGCTCGACCCCGGCGCTGAGCCCGGTCGGTCAGGCGCTCTTCCCGGCGTGTGCGCGGACCGCGTCCGCGAACGCCTCGCCCCGCTTGTTGTAGTTGGTGAACATGTCCATCGAGGCGCAGGCCGGGGCCAGCAGTACCGTGTCGCCCGGCCGGGCGAGCCGGGCGGCGTGCTCGACCGCCTCGGACATGGCCCCAGTGTCGGTGCGGTCGAGGTCGACCACCGGGACTTCCGGGGCGTGTCGCGCCAGGGCTTCGCGGATCAGCGCGCGGTCGGCGCCCATCAGCACGACCCCGCGCAGCCGCTTCGCCGCGCCGGTGACCAGCTCGTCGAAGGTGGCTCCCTTGGCGAGGCCGCCGGCGATCCAGACGATGGAGTCGTAGGCGGCGAGGGAGGCTTCGGTGGCGTGGGTGTTGGTGGCCTTGGAGTCGTCGACGTAGGCCACCTCCCCGATGTCCGCGACGTGTTCGATGCGGTGGGCGTCGGGGCGGAAGGCGCGCAGCCCGTCCCGTACGGCGGCCGGTTCCACGCCGAAGGCGCGGGCGAGGGCGGCGGCGGCGAGCGCGTTGGCGATGTTGTGCGGGGCCGGGGGGTCGACGTCGGAGACCTCGGCCAGCTCCTGGGCCTGCTTGTGGCGGTTGGCCACGAAGGCCCGGTCGACGAGGATGCCGTCGACCACACCGAGCTGCGAGGGGCCGGGCGCTGCGAGGGTGAAGCCGATGGCACGGCAGCCTTCCTCGACGTCGGCCTCGCGGACCAGGTGCTCGGTGGCGGGGTCGGCGGCGTTGTAGACGCAGGCGACCGTGTTGCCCTCGTAGATCCGGCCCTTGTCGGCCGCGTACGCCTCCATCGAGCCGTGCCAGTCGAGGTGGTCCGGGGCGAGGTTGAGGACGGCGGCGGAGTGGGCGCGCAGGGAGGGCGCCCAGTGCAGCTGGTAGCTGGAGAGTTCGACGGCGAGGACGTCGTACTCCTGCTCCCCGAGCACGGCGTCCAGCAGCGATACGCCGATGTTGCCGACCGCCGCGGTGCGCAGCCCGGCCGCCTCCAGGATCGAGGCCAGCATCCGTACGGTGGTGGTCTTGCCGTTGGTGCCGGTGACGGCGAGCCAGGGCGCGGCCTTGCGACCGCCCGTGCCGCGCAGCCGCCAGGCGAGTTCGACGTCGCCCCAGATGTCCACGCCCGCCTCGGCGGCAGCCAGGAAGAGCGGTTTGTCCGGCTGCCAGCCGGGGGCGGTGACGACGAGCTGGGTGGACGGCGGCAGGGTGGCGCCGTCGCCGAGGCGCACGGTGATGCCGAGCGCCTCCAGTTCGGCGGCCTGCGCGCGGGCGCGTTCGTCGTCGCCGTCGTTGACGACGGTGACGATCGCGCCGCGCTCGTGCAGGGCGCGGGCCGCGGGGATGCCGCTGACGCCGAGTCCGGCGACGGTGACGTGCTTGCCCTGCCAGTCCACGGTGCTCACTTCTTGGCTGCCCATCCCGCGTAGAAGAGGCCCAGGCCGACGATCACGCACATGCCCTGGATGATCCAGAAGCGGACCACCACAAGGACTTCGGACCACCCCTTGAGTTCGAAGTGGTGCTGGAGCGGCGCCATCCGGAAGACCCGCTTCCCGGTCATCTTGAACGAACCGACCTGGATGACCACGGACATGGTGATCATCACGAAGAGGCCGCCGAGGATGGCGAGCAGGAACTCGGTGCGGGAGAGGATCGCGAGGCCCGCGAGGGCGCCGCCGAGGGCGAGCGAACCGGTGTCGCCCATGAAGATCTTGGCGGGCGAGGTGTTCCACCACAGGAAGCCGAAGCAGGCGCCCATGAGGGCGGAGGCGACGACGGCGAGGTCGAGTGGGTCGCGTACCTCGAAACAGGCGCTGGGGTTGGTCAGGTTGTCCGCGTTGGCGCAGGACTCCTGGAACTGCCAGAGGCCGATGAAGGTGTAGGCGCCGAAGACCATCACGGAGGCGCCGGTGGCCAGTCCGTCCAGGCCGTCCGTGAGGTTCACGCCGTTGGACATGGCGAGGATCATGAACAGCGCCCAGACGCAGAACAGCACCGGGCCGATCGACCAGCCGAAGTCCTCCACGAAGGAGAGCCGGGTGGAGGCGGGGGTGTTGCCCCGGGAGTCCGCGAACTGGAGCGAGAGCACCGCGAAGGCGATGCCGACGATCAGCTGGCCGGCCATCTTCGCCTTGGCCCGCAGGCCGAGCGAACGCTGTTTGACGATCTTGATGTAGTCGTCGAGGAAGCCGACGAGGCCCATCCCGGCCATCAGGAACAGGACGAGGAGCCCGGAGAAGCTCATCGACTCGCCCGTGATGACCTTCGCGAGGACGTACGCGATGAGCGTCGCCAGGATGAAGGCGATGCCGCCCATCGTGGGCGTGCCCTTCTTGCTGCCGTGCGTGCGCGGGCCGTCGTCCCGGATGAACTGCCCGTATCCCTTGCGGGCCAGCAGCTTGATGAGCAGCGGGGTACCGACCAGGGTCAGGAAGAGCCCGATGGCCCCCGCGAAGAGGATCTGCCTCATCGGCCGGCGACCTCGCCCTCGGTCGAGTTCTCCAGCAGTGCCTGGGCGACCTTCTCCAGGCCGACCGACCGGGACGCCTTCACCAGCACGACGTCTCCCGGGCGCAGTTCACTGCGCAACAGGTCGACGGCCGCCTGCGCGTCGGACACGTGCACCGACTCCTCACCCCACGAACCCTCGTTATATGCGCCCAGTTGCAGCCAGGAGGCTTCTCTCCCCCCGACAGCGACGAGCTTGCTGACGTTGAGCCGGACGGCGAGCCGTCCGACCGCGTCGTGCTCGGCGAGCGACGCGTCACCCAGCTCGGCCATCTGACCGAGCACCGCCCAGGTGCGCCCCCCGTCGGCCGCTCGGGCCTGGCCCATGGCAGCCAGCGCACGCAGTGCGGCTCTCATGGATTCGGGGTTCGCGTTGTAGGCGTCGTTGACGACCGTCACACCGTCCCCGCGCTCGGTGACCTCCATGCGCCAGCGGGAGAGGGTGCCCGCCTCCGAGAGCGCCTCGGCGATCTCGGTCACGGACATGCCCAACTCATGCGCGACGGCGGCCGCGGCGAGCGCGTTCGACACGTGGTGCTCACCGTACAGGCGCAAGGTCACGTCGCTGCACCCGGTGGGTGTGTGGAGCTGGAAAGCGGCCCGCCCGTCGGGGGTCATCCGGACCTTCTCGCCCCGTACGTCCGCTTCCGGGGCTTCTCCGAAGAGCAGGACGCGGGCCTCGGTGCGCGAAGCCATCGCGCGTACGAGTGGGTCGTCGGCGTTGAGCACGGCGCAGCCGTCCGCGGGGAGCGCCTCGACCAGCTCGCCCTTGGCCTGGGCGATCGCCTCGCGGCTGCCGAACTCCCCGAGGTGGGCGGAGCCGACGTTGAGGACCAGGCCGATGCGGGGCGGGGTCAGCTCGGCCAGGTAGTGGATGTGCCCGATGCCGCGGGCGCCCATCTCCAGGACCAGGTGCTGGGTCTCGGAGGTGGCGCTCAGGGCGGTGAGCGGCAGGCCGATCTCGTTGTTGAGGGAGCCCGGCGTCCAGACCGTGGGGGCCTTGCGCTGGAGGAGCTGCGCGATGAGGTCCTTGGTGGACGTCTTGCCCGCGGAGCCGGTGAGTGCGACGACGGTGGTGCCGAGGCGGTCGACGACGGTACGGGCCAGCGCGCCGAGCGCGCCGACGACGTCGTTCACGACGATCGCCGGAACACCGACGGGGCGGGCGGCCAGGACGGCTGCCGCGCCCGCCTCGACGGCGCGCTGCGCGTAGTCGTGGCCGTCCACGCGTTCGCCGGCGAACGCGGCGAACAGGCTGCCGGGCGCGACCTCGCGGGAGTCGATGACGACGGGGCCGGTGACGGTGACTGCCGGGTCCGGTATGTCGTGCGGCTGCCCGCCGACGATTTCGGCGATCTCGGCGAGGGAAAGGGTGATCACTTGGTCATCCCTGACTGTTGTTCTCGTGGTGAGGGGCGCGGTCCGGTGCGCCGGTGCGCCCCCGGGACCGCTCGATGGCGTCGTGCAGGACCTTGCGGTCGTCGAAGGGGCGTACGACCCCGTGGATGTCCTGGCCCTGTTCGTGGCCCTTGCCGGCGACGAGGACGGTGTCGCCGGGTTCGGCGCGGGCCACGGCGGCGGCGATGGCCGCGGCGCGGTCGGCGTCGACCAGGACGTCGCCGCGCTCGTGGACGGGGACCTCGGCGGCGCCGGAGAGCATGGCGGCGAGGATCGCGAGGGGGTCCTCGGAGCGGGGGTTGTCGGAGGTCAGGACGGCGGTGTCGGCGAGGCGGGCGGCGGCGGCGCCCATCGGGCCGCGCTTGGTGGTGTCGCGGTCGCCGCCGCAGCCGAGGACGATGTGCACCCTGCCCTCGGTGACCTTGCGCAGGGAGCGCAGGACGGACTCGACGGCGTCGGTCTTGTGCGCGTAGTCGACGACGGCGAGGTAGGGCTGTCCGGCGTCCACCCGCTCCAGTCGGCCCGGGACACCGGGGACGGCGGCGATGCCGTCGGCGGCGGTCTGCGGGTCCACGCCCGCGACGGCCAGGGTGACGATCGCGGCGAGGGTGTTGGCGACGTTGAACGGGCCGGGCAGCGGGGCGCGGGCGGTGATCCGCTCGCCGCCCGGGCCGACGACGGTGAAGGTGCTGTCCTGGGGGCCGACCTTGACGTCCTCGGCGTGCCAGTCGGCGTCGGGGTGGCCCTCGGCGGAGAAGGTGGTGACGGGGACGCCGGACTCGGTGATGAGCCTGCGGCCGTACTCGTCGTCGAAGTTGACCACGCCGCGGTGGCTGCGCTCGGGGGTGAAGAGCTGGGCCTTGGCCTGGAAGTAGTCCTCCATGCCGGAGTGGAACTCCATGTGCTCCGGGCTGAGGTTGTTGAAGACGGCGACGTCGAAGACGCAGCCGTCGACCCGGCCGAGCACCAGGGCGTGGCTGGAGACCTCCATGGCGACGGCCTCGACGCCGCGTTCGCGCATGACGGCGAAGAGGGCCTGGAGGTCGGTGGCTTCGGGGGTGGTGCGTTCGGACTTGATGCGCTCGTCGCCGATGCGCATCTCGACGGTGCCGATGAGCCCGGTGGGGCGGCCGGCGGCGCGCAGTCCGCCCTCGACGAGGTAGGCGGTGGTGGTCTTGCCGGAGGTTCCGGTGATGCCGATCTGGAGGAGGCCGATGCCGGGCCGCCCGTAGATGTCGGCGGCCAGCTCGCCCATGACGGCGCGCGGGTCCTCGGTGACCAGGACCGGTAGTCCGGTGGCGGCGGCGCGGTCGCCCCCGGCCGGGTCGGTGAGGACGGCGGCGGCGCCGAGGCCGGCGGCCTGGGCGGCGAAGTCGGCGCCGTGGAAGCGGGCGCCGGGCAGGGCCGCGTAGACGTCGCCGGGTCGCACGGCCCGCGAGTCGTGGGTGATGCCGGTGACCTCACCGGGTCCGGCCGCTTCGACGCCGAGCCGTCCGGCCAGCTCGCCGAGGGGGGTGGGCCGGAGCCGGTCCGGTCGGGGCGCTCCCGGGTAGGTCACAGGCGCGTCCTTCTGAGAGGTTTGGGACTGATCAGCGTGGGGCACGGCGGTGAGCGTACCGGGCCGGTGCGGGCTCTCGCGAAGCGAGGCACCGGGTCCGGGGAAGTTCTCGTTCCGGTTCCCGGGATCAGGGGTGATGGTTGTCACTGAGGGTTCCCTTGGGGGGATGCTCGCGCATTCCCGTGTTCACTCGCCGGGTTTGAAGGACACCGGCAGCCGGGGCGGCTTGCTGCCGGACGGTGGGACCTGGAGCGTCTTGAGGGCGAACTCCATGACCTGCTTGTAGATCGGGCCGCAGATCTGGCCGCCGAAGTAGCTTCCCTTGGTGGGGTTCTGGATCGCGCAGTAGACGGTGATCTGCGGATCGTCGGCCGGGGCGAAGCCGGCGAAGGAGGCCGTGTAGCCCTTGTAGACACCGCGGACCGGGTCGACCCGGTTGGCGGTGCCGGTCTTGCCCGCCACCCGGTAGCCGGGGATGGCGGCCTTGGTGCCGGTGCCCTCCTGGTCGTCGACGACGGATTCCAGCATGGCCGCCAGGGTCTTGGCGGTCTTCTCGCTGACCACCCGGGTCTCCTCGGGCGCGTCGGCGGGGGTGTAGCGGCCGTCGGCGCCCTTGGTGCCGCGGACGAGCGTGGGGGCGATGCGGACCCCGCCGTTGGCCACCGTGGAGTAGACCGAGGCTGCCTGGACGGCGTTGATGGAGAGCCCCTGGCCGAAGGGGATCGTGTACTGCTGCGAGGTCGACCAGTCCTTGGGGTGGGCCAGCAGGCCGGGCGACTCGCCGGGATAGCCGAGCCCGGTCCTGGCACCGAGGCCGAACTTGCGCAGGTAGGAGTAGAGGACCTGGTTGGACTCGGCCTGGGTCCTGCCGAGCTGACCGGTCGCCAGGATGGTGCCGATGTTGCTGGACTTGGCGAGGACCCCGTTGAGCGTGAGGTACCAGGTGGGGTGGTCGACGTCGTCCTTGAAGAGCCGGTCGCCGCGGTGCAGCCGGTTGGGCACGGTGACATGGGTGCCGGGCGTGGCGGCCCCCTCCTCCAGCACGGCGGCGATCGACATGACCTTGCTGGTGGAGCCTGGCTCGTACACGTCCTGGAGAGCCGCGTTGCCGAGCGAGGCGGAGGTGGCCTGGGAGAGGTCGTTGGGGTCGTAGCCGGGCGCGTTGGCCATGGCCAGCAGCTCGCCGGTACGGGTGTTCTGGACGATCACGTAACCGCGGTCGGCCTTGGACTTGGCGACCTGGTCGCTGATGGCCTTCTGTGCGGCCCACTGGATGTCACGGTCGATCGTCAGCTCGATGTCGGAGCCGGGCACGGCCGGGACCTCGCTGCCTCCGGCGGTGGGGACGCGGCGGCCGCCGGACTGGGCGTAGCGGACCTTGCCGTCCTCGCCCGCGAGCTGCTTGTCGAGCTGGGATTCCAGTCCGCCGCCGCCCTTGCCGTCGGCGCTGACGAAACCCAGTATCCCGGCGGCGAGATCCCCGTTGGGGTAGACCCGCTTGGTGGTCGGCTCCTGGAGGACCCCGGCCAGGACGTTGGCGCCCGTGCCACCGTTGCGCTTGTCCTCCAGGGCCTTCTCCGCGAGGACGGCCTTGAGGTCCTTGATCTGCTTCCAGACCTGGGGGGTCTGCCGGTGGGCGAGCACGGTGTAGCGGCTCTTGGGGGTGGAGAGCTTCTTGACGATCTCGTCGACGTCCTTGCCGAGGATCGGGGCGAGCAGGGCGGCGGCCTGCTGGGGTGCGTCGGGGACCTTGCTCTCCTCGGGCGTGAACATCTTCGGGTCGGCCGTGATGGTGTGCGCGTCGACGCTGGTGGCCAGGGTGACGCCCTTGCGGTCGGTGATCTCCCCGCGTTCGGCGGCGACCGTGTACTCCAGGTAGCGGTTCTTCTCGGCCTTGGCCGTGTACGCGGAGGCGTCGACGGCCTGGACCTGGAGGAGCCGGGCCACGAAGACCAGCATGACCAGCGTGAGTCCGAGGCTGACCAGGCGGAGCCGGGGGCGCGCGCTGCCCAGGCGCAGGGTCCGGGGTGCTCGCCCGCGTGCGGTGGTACGGCCGGGGGCGGGGCGGGACCCGCGGGCCGGGGGGCGCGCCCCGGAGCGGCCGTTGGCTCCGTTGCGGGGGCGCGCCGGGCCGGGTACGCGGCGGCGCGGCGGTTCCTTGGGCGGCACTGCGTCACCTGCCGGGGGTGGTCGGGGACGGGGTCGGGGTCGCCGGGGGGTTCTCCGTGGCGGGGTCGGGGTCGGTGGCTCCCTGGGCCTCGGTCTCCGGGGGTGCGCCCGGTGAGGGGGCGGCGCCGGGGGACGCGTCGGCGCCCGGAGCGGCCGGGGGTGCGCCGGCAGCTGCTCTGTCGGCCTGCGCGCCGCCTGCGGGCGTCGCGCCGGGGCTCACCGCTGTGTTCGGACCGGCACCGGGATCGGCGCTCGGGTCGGCGTCGGCACTCGGGCTGGGTGACGGGGGCGGGGCGGTGGCCGTCGTGGGGACCCCGCGGACCGTGCCGTCCGGGTTGAGGAAGGCGGGGCTGCCGCCGGGGACCATGCCCAGTTCCCGGGCGCGGCGCTCCAGGGCGCCGGGCTGGGAGTAGCTGTCGACGTCGCGCTGGAGGGCCTGCTGCTCGTCGGTCAGCTCGGTGGTCTCCCGCTTGAGCTTGCTGAGCCTGAACGATCCTTCGTTGAGCGCCGAGTTCAGCAGGAGCAGGGTGATGAGCCCGCCGCCCAGCAGGAGCACGACCAGCAGGACGAAGGGGGTGCGGGCCGCGCTGCTGGGTCCCGTGGACGGCAGCATCCGGGCGAGCCGTCCGGCCCGCCCTTTCAGCGGTGCGGCCGGCCTGCTCACCGCGCGCCCCCCGGAGTGTTCATCGCTCGTCCTCGCGGATGCGCTGGGCGCCGCGGAGCCGGGCGGGGGCGGCGCGCCGGTTCTCGGCGACCTCCTCCTCCGTGGGCAGCTCGGCGCCCCGGGTGAGGAGCTTCAGGCGGGGCTGGTAGCGCTCGGGAACGACGGGCAGGCCGGGGGGCGCGGTGTTGGCGGCACCGGCCGCGAAGACCTGCTTCACCAGCCGGTCCTCCAGCGAGTGGTACGAGAGGACGGCGATCCGGCCGCCGACGGCGAGGCTCTCCACGGCCGCCGGGATGGCCCGCTCCAGGACGCTCAGCTCGCCGTTGACCTCGATGCGCAGGGCCTGGAAGGTCCGCTTGGCCGGGTTGCCGCCGGTGCGCTTGGCGGCCTGGGGCAGGGCGTCGCGGATCAGCTCGACGAGCCGGGCGCTGTTGCTGAACGGCTCCTTCTCGCGCTCGCGCACGACGGCGGAGACGATTCGCTTGGCCTGCTTCTCCTCCCCGTACGCGCGCAGGATCCGCACCAGCTCGCCCGGCGGGTAGGTGTTGAGCACCTCGGCCGCGCCGATGCCGGTGGTCTGGTCCATGCGCATGTCGAGCGGGGCGTCCTGGGCGTACGCGAAGCCGCGGTCGGCCTCGTCGAGCTGCATGGAGGAGACGCCGAGGTCGAAGAGGACGCCCTGCACCTTGGGGACGCCGAGCCGGGCGAGGACGTCGGGGAGTTCGTCGTAGACGGCATGGACGAGGGTGGCGCGGTCGCCGTAGGGGGCGAGCCGTTCGCCGGAGAGCCGCAGCGCCTCCTTGTCCCGGTCCAGGGCGATCAACCGGGCGGTGGGGAAGGCCTCCAGCAGGGCCTCGCTGTGGCCGCCGAGGCCGAGGGTGCAGTCGACGACCACGGGCTGCGGGTGGGCCTGGTCCTGGAGAGCCGGGGCCAACAGGTCCAGACACCTCTGGAGCATCACCGGGACGTGTCGGGTCTGGCTCAATGCGCCCTCTCAGGCTCTGTCCCGCGCGGCCGGTACGTACGTCCTGGTCCCCGCCCGCTCCGAAGGGGAGGCCCGCCGGCGCCGGGGAAGGGGCGTCGGCCGACCGGGAGCGGGAGAGGGCCGGGCCGCACGTACGCCGCACATCACGGGTGAAAAACGGAATATGCAGGAGGTGCAGGGTGTGCGAAGCGGGGGTATGACGGGCTGTTACGGCGTTCGAGGTGGTGACTTCGCGTTACTTTAGTCCACCCTGCCATCGGTTCGATTCGCGATCAACGAACCGGACAGCGCGTCGCGCCACCCGTCCGGAAGCGGCGGCATCACCCGGGTGGGCGCGTTTCCTGGTGCTTGTGGGTTAGCTCACAACAAGACGCGTTGATGTTCTTTGTCCGCTCTCACAGCCCGTCCGGAACAGGTGGGAAGGCTAACGTCGTAACCATGTCGACTTCCGCTCACTCCCCCGCCCCGTCCGTGACGCCCACCGCCACGGCGGTCCGCGAGGGGGGCCAGGTCACCGATCAGCTGGTCGAGGCGAACTCCCGGTACGCCAAGGACTTCCGCGATCCCGGAATGGACGCCAAGCCGGTCCTCCAGGTTGCCATCGTCGCCTGCATGGACGCCCGCCTCGACCTCCACGCCGCGCTGGGTCTCGAACTCGGCGACTGCCACACCATCCGCAACGCCGGCGGGGTCGTCACCGACGACGTCATCCGCTCGCTCACCATCAGCCAGCGGGCGCTCGGCACCCGCAGCATCGTCCTCATCCACCACACGGGCTGCGGCCTGGAGTCCATCACCGAGGAGTTCCGGCAGGACCTGGAGCGCGAGGTCGGCCAGCGGCCGGTCTGGGCGGTCGAGGCCTACACCGACGCCGACCAGGACGTGCGCCAGTCGATGCAGCGCGTGCGGACCTCGCCGTTCCTCCTGCACACCGACGACATCCGCGGCTTCGTCTTCGACGTGACCACCGGCCTGCTCCGCGAGATCCAGCCCGCTTCCTGACCCTCCCGTCCCCCGGCCCCTTCCTCGCCCGCCCACCCCGGCTCCGGCGCCCACCCCGCTCGTTTCCGCGGCCCGATCACCGGTCCACCGCGCAAAACGCGACAGAGACTGACAAATCGCACCCACTTATCCACAGGCAAGTGACACGAAGCGGTAACGGCAACAAGAATGCGGGTGTGACCTCCTCCGGGCCTTCCGGAGGGGTGTCCGAATTTCGGGGTGGGCCGGGCGGGTACGTTCGTCGGCCCATGCGCAAAAGGGCCGAGGAGGGCCGGGTGACGACCTATGACGATCGAGCGAGCCTCACTGATCTGACCACCACGGTGGAGCGGGTGCGCAGGTCGGTGGAGGGTGTGATCGAGGGCAAGCCCGAGGTCGTACGGCTCTCGCTGACCGTGCTGCTCGCCGAGGGCCATCTCCTCATCGAGGATGTCCCCGGGGTGGGCAAGACCATGCTGGCCAAGGCGCTGGCGCGGTCCATCGACTGCTCGGTGCGCCGCATCCAGTTCACGCCGGACCTGCTGCCGTCCGACATCACCGGTGTGTCGATCTACGACCAGCAGCGGCGCGACTTCGAGTTCAAGCCCGGCGCGATCTTCGCGCAGATCGTGATCGGCGACGAGATCAACCGCGCCTCGCCGAAGACGCAGTCGGCGCTGCTGGAGTCGATGGAGGAGCGCCAGGTCACCATCGACGGGCACACCTACGAGCTGCCCGACCCCTTCATGGTGGTGGCCACGCAGAACCCGGTGGAGATGGAGGGCACCTACCCGCTCCCCGAAGCCCAGCGCGACCGCTTCATGGCCCGGGTCTCCATCGGCTACCCCAGCCCTGAGGCCGAACTGCAGATGCTCGACGTGCACGGGGGCCTCTCCCCGCTCGACGACCTCCAGCCGGTGGCGCACGCCCACGACATCGTGAAGCTGATCGACGCGGTCCGTACGGTGCACGTCGCCGACGCCGTGCGGCGGTACGCGGTGGAGCTGGTCGCGGCCACCCGCAGCCACCCCGACCTCAGACTCGGCGCCTCCCCGCGCGCCACGCTGCACCTGCTGCGCGCCGCGAAGGCCTCGGCGGCCCTGTCCGGCCGTGACTACGCCCTGCCGGACGACGTCCAGGCGCTTGCCACGCCGGTCCTCGCCCACCGGCTGCTGCCCACCGCCCAGGCCCAGCTGAACCGCCGCACGGCGGAGCAGGTGGTGCTGGAGATCATCCAGCGCACCCCGGTCCCGACCTCGGGCAGCGCCGCCGTGCCTCCGGACCGGACCGGGGCCGGGGCGGGCCGCCCGCTCTACGGCCAGCAGCAGCCCGGCACCCGGCGGCTGTGATGACGGCCGGCGGGTCCGGCGCCGTACAGGACGGCTCCAGCAAGGGCGGGCTGCGTGCGGCCCTGGGCGGGCTCACCACCCGGGGGCGCTCGTTCCTGGCCGCCGGGGTGGCCGCCGCCGTCTGCGCCTACGTCCTGGGCCAGGGCGATCTGCTGCGCGTCGGGCTGCTGCTGGCCGTGCTGCCCCTGGTCTGCGTGATCGTGCTCTACCGCACCCGCTACCGGGTGACGGGGACCCGGCGGCTCTCGCCGTCCCGGGTGCCGGCGGGCGCGGAGGCCCGGGTGCACCTGCGGATGGACAACGTCTCCCGGCTCCCCACGGGGCTGCTGATGCTCCAGGACCGGGTGCCGTACGTGCTGGGGCCCCGGCCCCGGTTCGTGCTGGACCGGGTGGAGGCGGGCGGCCGCCGCGAGGTCTCCTACCGGGTCCGCTCCGACCTGCGCGGCCGCTATCCGCTGGGCCCGTTGCAGCTGCGGCTCAACGACCCGTTCGGGATGTGCGAGCTGACCCGTTCCTTCAGCGCGTACGACACCCTCGTCGTCGTCCCGCGTACGGTGCCGCTGCCGCCGCTTCGGCTGGCGGGCGAGGCCTCGGGGTACGGGGACGGACGGCAGCGCTCGCTCGCCCTGGCCGGTGAGGACGACATCATTCCGCGCGGCTACCGCCACGGTGACGACCTGCGCCGGGTTCACTGGCGCTCCACCGCGCGGTACGGCGAACTGATGGTGCGCCGCGAGGAGCAGCCGCAGCGGGCCCGCTGCACGGTGCTGCTCGACACCCGGCAGGTCGCCTACGCGGGTGCCGGGCCGGACTCGGCGTTCGAGTGGGCGGTGTCGGGGGCGGCCTCCGCGCTGGTGCACATGCTGGAGCGCGGCTTCGCCGTACGGCTGCTCACGGACGACGGGAACGCGGTGCCCGGCGAGGGGTCCGACGGCTTCGCGGGCTCGACCCAGGAGTCCGCGGACTCGGCGGGCCTGATGCTCGACACCCTCGCGGTCGTCGGCCACTCCGACGGCGGCGGGCTCTCGCGCGCCCACGACGTACTGCGCGGCAGCAACGAGGGGCTGCTGATCGCGTTCTTCGGCGATCTCGACGAGGAGCAGACCTCGGTGGCGGCCCGGATGCGGCAGCGCGCCGGGGCGGCGGTCGCCTTCGTGCTGGACAGCGCCCGCTGGACGGGCGACAGCTCCCCGGCGGGCCCGGCGGCTCCGGCGCGGGCCGAGGAGCGGCTGCGGCGGCTGCGGGAGGCCGGCTGGGTCGCGGTGCCCGTACCGCCGGCGGCCGAGCTGCCCGCGCTGTGGCAGCTGGCCGGGCAGCTCCGCGCCGACACGGAGTCCGCCGGGCACGGCGACCCGACAGGTTTCCCGGGGGGATGGTCATGAGCGGGCGGGCCAGGCTGGCGCTGTGCGCCTTCGCGGCGACACTCCTGGGCGCGGGGGCGCTGCTGCCCCTGGTGGAGGGGGTGGGCTGGCTCCCACAGGCGGCGCTGCTGCTCGCGGCCCAGAGCGGGGTGGGCGCGCTCGCCCGCCGCGTCCCGCTGGCCCGGTCGCTGACGATCGCCTGCCAGATGCTGGCGACCCTGCTCCTGCTGACCGTGGTCTTCGCCCGGGACCACGCCCTGTTCGGGCTGCTCCCGGGCCCGCAGGCCGTCATGCGCCTCGGGGAGCTGCTGGTGGCGGGCGGGGAGGACATCGGTACGTACGCCACCCCGGCCCCGATGACGGACGGCATCCGACTCGTGGTGGTCGGCGGAGTGGTGCTGGTCGGTCTGGCGGTGGACGCCCTCGCGGTGACGTTCCGCAGCGCGGCCCCGGCCGGACTGCCGCTGCTCGCGCTGTACTCCGTCGCCGCGGGGCTCGGTGACGGCGGGACGGGATGGCTCTGGTTCCTGCTGGCCGCCTCGGGCTATCTGCTGCTCCTGCTGGCCGAGGGCCACGACCGGCTCTCCCAGTGGGGGCGGGTCTTCGGCGGTGCCCGCCGGTCCCCGGGCGGACTGTCGGACGGGCTGTCCGGCCGGGGCGGGAGCCCGTCCGCCTCGGTGCGCAACGGGCGGCGCATCGGTGTGCTGGCGCTGGGCATCGCCCTGGTCGTCCCGCTCGCCCTGCCCGCCATGGACAGCGGTCTGCTGGGCTCCGCCGGCGGCGGGAGCGGCCGGGGCGGCGGTGGCGGGACGATCTCCGCGGTGAACCCGCTGGTCTCGCTCAAGGACAACCTCAACCAGCCGGAGAACCGGGAGGTGATGACGTACCGCACCAACGCCCAGGACCCGCGCGATCTCTACCTGCGGATCCTGTCCCTGGACGAGTTCAACGGCAGCGAGTGGCGCGCCTCCACCCGGCGGCTGACGGATGTGCCCAGCCGTCTGCCGCAGCCCACCGGCCTGGGCCGGGACGTCGCCGTCACCGAGATCCGGACGAACATCTCCTCCTCGCCCTCGTACCAGCAGGACTACCTGCCGCTCCCCTACCCGGCGAGCGAGGTCTCGATCGACGGCCGCTGGCGGTACGAGCCGGAGGGCCGCACGCTCATCGGTGACAAGGGGCAGAACACCGGCGGTGCGCAGTACCAGGTCTCCAGCCTCGTCGTCGAGCCCACCGCGGCCCAGCTGGCGGCGGCCGGACCGCCGCCGCCGAAGCTGCTCGACGAGTACACCCGGGTCCCCGACTCCCTCCCGGCCGTGGTGGCCGAGCAGGCCGAGGAGATCACCGAGGGGTCGGCCAACACCTACGAGCGGGCCGTGAAGCTCCAGAGCTGGTTCGCCTCCGAGGGCGGCTTCACGTACAACACCTCGGTCAGCTCGGGGACGGGGTCGTCGGCCATAGCGCGGTTCCTCCGGGACAAGGAGGGGTTCTGCGTCCACTTCTCCTTCACGATGGCCGCGATGGCCCGGACCCTCGATATCCCGTCCCGGGTCGCGGTGGGCTTCACACCGGGGACCCTCCAGGCGGACGGCTCGACCTCGGTCGGGCTGCGCGACGCGCACGCCTGGCCGGAGCTGTACTTCGAGGGGGTGGGGTGGACCCGGTTCGAGCCCACCCCGAGCCGGGGGACCACCCCGACGTACACCCTGCCGGAGACCCCCACGAGTGGTGCGAGCGATCCGGCGCAGCCGTCGGCCGGTGCCTCCGCCGCCCCCTCCGCGGTTCCGTCCGCCCCGGAGAGCTGCTCACCGCAGATGCGCCGACAGGGTGAGTGCGGCGCCTCCGCCGCGCCCGCCCCGGTCGCCCCGACCGACGGCGGCACCCCGGCGTCCACGGTCCTGCTGATGGTTCTCGGCGCGCTCCTGGCGCTGCTGCTGCCCCTGCTGCCGCTGCTCTGGCGGACGCTGGCCCGGAACCGGCGGCTCGGTTCCGGGGGGCGTACGCCCGCGGACGCGGCGGCCAGGGCCCTGGCCGCCTGGCAGGAGGTCACCGACTGCGCCTGGGACTACGGCATCGCGCCGGACGAGTCGCTGACGCCTCGGAAGGCGGCGGCCCGGATCGTCCGGCTGGGCGGACTCGACATCATGGCGGCCGAGGCGGTCCACCGGATCGCGGGCGCGGTGGAACAGGTGCTGTACGCCCCCGAACCACGCCCGGCGGCCGGTCTCACCGAGGACGCGCTGGCGGTACGGGCGGGGCTCGACGTCTCCGCCGGCCGGGGAGCGCGGCTGCGGGCGAAGCTGGCACCCCGCTCGGCCGTTCGGGTGGCGTGGGCGGTCTCGGACCGCTGGGCGTCGCTCGTCCAGTGGTGGACCGACCGCCCGGGCCGGGGCCGCTGGTCGGCCCGCCTGCGCGGACTGTCCCGCCAGCACGGCTGAGGAGGAGGCCCCGAAGGGCGGTGGGCTCCGGCCCGCCGCCCGGGGCCGGGCAGCGGGCGACCGGTTGGCGAGCCGGGGCCGACCGGGTCCGTAGGGGTGGCCCGGATGGCCCGGGCTACGGAGGCCGGGGCCGACCAGGGCACCGGGCGGCAGGTTCCTGCCGGTCCGCACCGGCACCCGGAACGCAACGGCTGAGGGGCGCCCGCAGTTCTGCGGGCGCCCCTCAGCCATTCGGGTCGTACCTCGTGCCCGGCGCGGTCCGTCCCGCCGTGGCGGCGGGGCGTGGGCCGGGAAGTGTCCTACTGGCCCTGCTCGTCGCGGCGGCGCTGCCACCGCTGCTCGATGCGGTTCATCACCGAGCGGCGCTGTCTTGGGCGGTGGCGCGAGCCGCCGTCCGCGGCGGCCTGCTGCTGTTCACCGGGCTTGGGCGCCTTGCGCCAGCCGGTGACCGCGAGCACAGCGCAGCCGAGCATGACGAGGAACCCCACCACGCTGATCCAGATCTGCTGGGCGACCATTCCGGCCATGAGGAGCGCGATACCCACCAGGAAGCCAGCGACCGCCTGGTAGACCCTTTTACGGGTGTACGTACGCAGCCCGCTTCCCTCGAGCGCTGTCGCGAACTTGGGATCTTCGGCGTACAGCGCTCGCTCCATCTGCTCGAGCATGCGCTGCTCGTGCTCCGAGAGCGGCACGGGATCCTCCTCGTCGTCGGCCGCGGGGGCGACCGGTATGCGGCCCTTCCAGGATAGGCAGGGATTCGCCCCCGTGAAACCCGCCCTCTAGCGTTCAGCCAGTCCGGACCGCTATGTCGGCTCGGTTGCTGAGGCGTAGATTCCCCGACGACCGATCCGCCATGCCGGATGGTGTCACCCGATCATACGGGGCTCCTGCCCGCTACGGGGGTCCCGAGTCCTACTCCGTCCGCAGCTTCGTTGCTGATCAGCCCCGTACCGGCCCGCGCGGGCGTTCCCGGGGGCCGGTACGGACGGCCGGCTCAGGGGCGCCTGTCGCCCAGAACGTGCAGCTGGGTCGCCACGGAGTGGAAGGCGGGCAGCTCGGCCGCGGCGGCCTCCAGCTTGAGAAGCGCGTCCACCGCCCCGGGCTCGGTGTCCACCAGGACGCCCGGTACGAGGTCGGCGAAGACCCGCACGCCGTGCACCGCGCCGACCTCCAGGCCGGCCCCGGAGACCAGCTCGGAGAGCTGCTCGGCGGTGAAGCGGCGGGGCACCGGGTCGCCCTCGCCCCAGCGGCCCGCCGGGTCGGTGAGCGCCTGCCGCGCCTCGGTGAAGTGGCCGGCCAGCGCGCGGGCCAGGACGGCCCCGCCCACGCCCGCGGCGAGCAGGCTCAGGGCGCCGGAGGGGCGCAGGGCCGCCACGGCGTTCCGTACGCCCTCGGCGGGCTCGTCGACGTACTCCAGGACGCCGTGGCAGAGCACCGCGTCGAAGCCGCCGCGCTCCACCACGTCGAAGAGGCCGAGGATGTCGCCCTGGACGCCCCGGACGCGGTCGGCGACCCCCGCCTCGGCTGCCCGCCGCTCCAGCGCGAAGAGCGCGTTGGGGCTGGGGTCGACGACGGTGACCCGGTGGCCCAGCCGGGCGACGGGCACCGCGAAGTTGCCGGTGCCGCCGCCGGTGTCCAGGACGTCCAGGGCGTCCCGGCCGGCCGCCTTGACCTGACGGTCCAGAGCGTCCTTGAGGACCTCCCAGACCACGGCGGTACGGAGAGAGGCACGGGGGCGCGGCTGGTCCGACACGGCAGATGACTCCTCGACACGGTGCCGCCGGGGACGGCGGAGCGTGAACAGTGCAGGTGGTGATGTGAGCGTCCACCACCCTATTGCCTCGCACCGCCGTCCCGGTCATCCGGCACCGGCCGTCTCACCCCGCGGCCGTCCTTCCCGTCCTCGGCTGCGGGAGGACCGGCTGGAGGACGAGCAGCCGTTCCACCAGACGCAGGAACCGGTCGGCGTGGTGCAGCAGGTCGTCCGCCTCCCGGTCGCTGGCGGCGCCGGGCATGCCGGCCTCCGCGCGGGCGCGGCGGGAGGCTCCGGCGGCGAAGAGGGCGCTCCAGTCGGCCAGCTCGGGGGCCGTCTCCGGGAGGACGTCCCAGGCGCTGCGGATGCGGTCGCGGTGGCGCTTGTTCGTCTCGGGGCGGCCCCGGGCGGCCAGCACGGCGGCCGCCGTGCGCAGGGCCGCGAGATGGGCGGTGGCGTAGCGCTCGTTCGGTTCGGGGAGCACGGCGGCCTCGTCCAGGCCGGCGCGGGCCTTGGCGAGGAGGTCGAGGGCGGCGGGCGGTGCCGTGGTGCGGCGCAGCACGGGGTGCACATCGTCGGCGGGACCGGTCAGTGAGGGGGCAGGGCTGACGGCGCGGCGCCGCGGGGCGGCGGCTGCGGACGAGCTGGCCATGACGAACCTCCTGTCGTCGTGTGACGGCTCCCTGGCCGTCTGCATCCATGGTGGCGGCCCCCACTGACAATCGGTCAGAACCCTTCCTCGACCTGCTGTTTTGCTTCGAGCGCGAGTTCGGGCTAACTTTTTTGCACTGACCAGTCAGTTCAAATATCAGGGGAGGGTCTGTGGAGAGCCCGCACGGCGCCGCGGTCGGCGCCGAGGACTTCGGACTCAAGGGGCCACGCGGCTGGGCCTTTCGCCACGTGGGGTTCAGCGCTCCGCCGGGGGCGCTCGTGGCGGTCGAGGGGCCCTCGGGTTCCGGCCGCACCTGCCTCCTGCTCGCCCTGACCGGCCGGATGCGCGCCACCGCGGGCAGCGCCCGGGTCGGCGGGCTCGAACTGCCCCGCAAGGCGGCCCCCGTGCGCCGGATCACCGCTCTCGGCCCCGTGCCCGGCGTCAGCGAGCTGGACCCCGCCTTCACCGTCGGTGAGCACCTGCGCGAACGCGCTCTGCTCCAGGGCCGTTACGGGGCCTCCCTGCGCACCCTGCTGCGCCCGCGCGCCGAGCGCCGGGCCACCGCCCGGGCCCGGATCGACGCGGCCCTGGAGGCCGCCGGACTGGACACCGCCGCCCTGCCGAAGGCCGAGCGGACCTCCGTACGGGACCTGGAGCGGCTGGAGGCGCTGCGGCTCTCCGTCGCGCTGGCCCTGATCGGCGCCCCCCGGCTGCTGGCGCTGGACGACGCCGACCTCAAGCTCTCCCCCGCCGAACGGGCCGACGCCTGGGCGCTGCTGCGGTCCGTGGCCGACTCCGGCACGACCGTGCTCGCCGTGTGCAGCGAGGCCCCCGAGGGCGCCCGGGTCGTCCGTACCGTGCCCGTCGCCGACGACGTCCCGGCCGCGCCCGGCTCCGAGGACACCCCCACCACCCCCACCACCGAGGAGGAGACGGCCGATGCGATCGCCGAAGCTGGCCGCGCTTGAGCTGCGGCGGTTCCGCAGGGGGAAGCTCCCGGCCGCCGCGCTGGTCGCCCTGCTGCTCCTGCCGCTGCTCTACGGTGCCCTGTACCTGTTCTCGTTCTGGGACCCGTACGGGAACCTCGACAAGCTGCCCGTCGCCCTGGTCAACAACGACAAGGGAGCCACCAGCGACGGCGAGCGGGTCAACGCGGGGGACGAGATCAGCAAGAAGCTGCTCGACTCCCAGGTGTTCGCGTGGCACGAGGTGAGTTCGGCGGAGGCGGACAAGGGCGTCGAGGACGGCACGTACTACCTGTCGCTGACGATGCCGTCCGACTTCAGCGAGAAGATCGCGTCCAGCGGCGGGGACTCCCCCGAGACGGGCGCGCTCCAGGTGCGGACGAACGACGCCAACAACTACATCGTCGGGCAGATCTCCAAGACGGTCTTCGGTGAGGTGCGCAACGCCGCCTCCACCAACGCCTCCCGGGGCTTCCTGGACCGCATCTTCATCAACTTCTCCGATCTGCACGACAAGACCGCCGACGCGGCCAAGGGCGCCGACGACCTCAAGGGCGGGATATCGAAGGCGAAGGAGGGCTCCAAGGAGCTGGCCGACGGGCTGAAGAACTCCAAGGAGGGCAGCAAGCGTCTCTCCGACGGCATCGTGAAGCTGAACACCGGCGCGGGCCAGGTCGCCACCGGCGCCCGGCAGGTGGCCGGGGGCACGCAGGCCCTGGCCGACAAGGTCAACGGCATCGCGAACGACGCCCGCCCCTTCTTCAAGGAGCACGGCAAGGCCATCGGGGACACCGCCCGCCTGGTCTCCGAGGGTTCGAAGGCCACCCGCGAGGAGCTGGAGCGGCTGGTGGCGCTCGCCCCGACCGCGGCCGCCGACGCCCGTACCGCCTCCGACGAACTCGCCGGGGTGTACCGCACCCGGTGCGAGGAGGCGGCCGAGCCCGACGAGACGTCCTGCCCGGCGCTGAAGAAGGCCAGTGAGTCGGCGGCCGACGTCGCCAAGGTCGCCGCCGACGTCAACAAGGTGGTCGGCGGCCAGAACGGCGAGCTGAAGAAGCTCACCGCCCATCTCGCCGACTTCCAGAAGCAGGCCGAGACGCTGGCGAAGCGCGCACCGGCCCTGGACTCCGACCTGGAGCAGGCGGTCAAGGACGTCAACGCCCTCAACACCGGCGCCCACAAGGTCGCCAAGGGCGCGGCGGACGTGCACACCGGCCTCGGCAACGCCCGTACCGGCTCGGCCGACCTGGACACCGGCATGGGCAAGCTCAAGTCGGGCGCCGAGAACCTGGACGGCGGGCTGTTCCGGCTCGGGGACGGCTCGGCCGAACTCGCCCAGGGGCTCCACGACGGCGCGGAGAAGATCCCGGACTACGACAAGAAGGACCGGGACGCCCGGACCGACGTCATGGCCGACCCGGTGAAGCTGGCCTCCAAGTCCCTCCACGCGGCGCCCAACTACGGCACCGGTTTCGCCCCGTACTTCATCCCGCTCTCCCTCTGGGTCGGCGCGATGGTCGCCTACATGATCATCCAGCCGCTCAACAAGCGGGCGCTCTCCACGGGCGCCTCCGCCTGGCGGATCGCCCTCGCCGGCTGGCTCCCGGTCGCCGCCATCGGTGTCCTCCAGGTCGGCGCCCTGATGGCCGTCCTGCACTGGGGCCTCGGCCTGGAGATGGCGCGCTCGGCCGGAACGGTCGCCTTCCTCACCCTGGTGACCTGCTGCTTCTCCTCGATCGTGCAGTGGCTGAACGCCTGCTTCGGCGCGGCGGGACGCATCCTGGTGCTGGTGGTGCTGATGCTCCAGCTGACCTCGGCCGGGGGCACCTACCCCGTCCAGACCAGCCCCGGCTTCTTCGGTGCGATCCACCCGTACCTGCCCATGACGTACGTCGTGGAGGGGCTGCGCAGGCTCATCACCGGCGGCCCCCTCGGCCCGGTCTGGCTGGGCTGCGCGGTGCTGGCCGCCTTCACCGTCGGCGCGCTCGCCCTGACCGCGTGGACCGCGCGGCGCAAGCAGGTGTGGAGCCTGAGCCGACTGCACCCGGAGCTGAGCCTGTGAGCGCCCCGGAAGCTGGGAGAATCGGCCTCATGGAAAGCAGTGGCACCACGCGCCGCCAGGCCACCCGGCAGAGGCTCTACGAGGCGGCGGTGACCCTCATCGCCGAGAAGGGCTTCTCGGCCACCACCGTCGACGAGATCGCCGAGCGGGCCGGGGTCGCCAAGGGCACGGTCTATTACAACTTCAAGAGCAAGACCGAGCTGTTCGAGGAGCTGCTCCGGCACGGTGTCGGACTCCTCACCGCCTCGCTGCGGGCCGCTGCCGAGGAGTCGCAGGAGCGCGGCGGCACCCGGGTCGAGGCGCTGGACGCGATGATCCGGGCCGGACTCGCCTTCATCGACCGCTACCCGGCCTTCACCCAGCTGTACGTGGCCGAGCTGTGGCGCACCAACCGCGCCTGGCAGTCCACGCTGCTGGTCGTGCGCCAGGAGGCCGTGGCCGTGGTGGAGGGCGTGCTGCGCGAGGCGGTGGACAGCGGTGAGCTGAGCGAGGAGATCGACATCCCGCTGACGGCGGCCGCCCTGGTAGGGATGGTGCTGGTGGCGGCGCTGGACTGGCAGGCGTTCCAGCCGGAGCGCTCGATCGACGAGGTCCACTCGGCGCTCTCGCTGCTGCTCCACGGGCGGGTCAGCGGGCACTGAGCCGCTGAGGCCGCTGAGGCCGCTGAGGCACGGTCCCGGAGCGGAGAGGCACGGCCCCGGAGAAACACGAAGACGCCGGCCGCTGGAGCTCGCATCCCCCTGCGAGCTTCACCGGACCGGCGTCTTCCGTGCGTCCGTCGGACCCGTTCCCCGTGACCCCGTATGTCCCCCGTGGTCCCCGGGCCTCCGTCGTGCACCCCCGTTCCGTCAGGGGCCGCGCCCGGTCCGCCGCCCCGTGCCGGCGGTCCGGGCGCCGCGCCCCTTCCGTGGTCACCACTCTTCCGTCCGCGCAGGTCCGGGCCTATCCGCGCAGCTACTCATCTCGTCTCCTGAGTACGGGTACTCAGGAGTGCGCACCCGGCCCCACCCGGCCGCCGGGGCCGGTCGTTACGATCTCCCCCGTGTCCGTAATCCCCCTGGTGTTCACAAGCGGCTGGGCGAGCGGGATCAACGCCTACGCGGTGGTCCTGCTGCTCGGCCTGTTCGGCGCGACCGGCGTCTCCGACGCGGTCCCCGCCGCGCTCCAGCGCACCGATGTGCTGATCGTGGCCGGTGTGCTCTTCCTCTGCGAGGTGGTGGCCGACAAGATCCCGTACGTGGACTCCGCCTGGGACACCGTGCACACGGTGATCCGCCCGGTGGCCGGCGCGGTGATCGCGGCCCTCCTCGCCGGGGAGAGCGGTTCGCTGCCGGAGCTGGCGGCCGGGGCGATCGGCGGGTCGACGGCGCTGATGAGCCATCTGGTGAAGGCCGGGACGAGGATGGCGGTCAACACCTCCCCCGAACCCTTCAGCAACATCGGGGTGAGCATCGTGGAGGACCTCGGCGTCGCCGGGGTCGTCACGTTCGCCATATTCAACCCGGTGGCGGCGGCCGTGATCGCCGGGGTGCTGCTGCTCGTCGGGATCGTCCTCGTGGTCTTCCTGGCCTCCCGGATCCGCCGCTTCCTGCGCCGCCGGGCCCAGCGCCGCGAGGAGAAACACCTGGCCGCGACGGGTGGTGCCCTGCCTCCCGGCTGAGCTGTCAGTGATGGCCGATAGGGTCGGCGGCATGGCACGAATTGCGGTGATCGGCGCCGGGACGGGCGCCATGGCGGCAGCCGCCCGGCTCGCCGTCGCGGGCGACAAGGTGACGGTGTACGAGCGGTCCGCGAGCTACGGCGGCTCGCTCGGCCGCCATGAGCACGAGGGCTTCGTCTTCGACACCGGCCCCGGTCTGCTGCATCTGCCCGCCGTCCAGCGGGACCTCTTCGTGAAGACCGGCAAGGAGTCCTTGGAGCAGTGCGTCACGCTGACCGAGGTCGACCCGGCGAGCCGCCATCTCTTCGCGGACGGCACGGCGGTGTCCCTGCCCAACGCCTCCCGCGCCAAAGTGGCCGCCGCCCTGGACGCGGCGCTCGGCGCCGGTGCCGGGGAGCGGTGGACCGGGTTCCTGGAGCGGGCCCGGGACGCCTGGGACCGTTCGCGCCGACCGCTGCTGGAGGAGCCGCTGCGGGCGGACCACCAGGTGCTGGGGCGCGACCCGTACCCCGCCCTGCGGCAGCGTCGGCTGCTGCGCACCCGGCAGGCGGCGACCGTCGCGGAGATCGGCGCCTGGGAGCTGGGGGACGCCCGGCTGGCCGCCCTGCTCGACGGATACGCCCTCTCGTACGGCCTGGACCCGCGCACTGCGCCCGCGAGCGCCGCGCTGCTGCCGTACATGGAGCAGTCCTTCGGCAGCTGGTACGTGCTGGGCGGGATGCGGGAGCTGGCCCGAGCGGTGTACGAGCGGTGTGTGGCCCGGCGGGTGGAGTTCGTCTTCGGCGCCGAGGTGGTCCGGGTCCTGGAGAAGGACGGCCGGGCGGCGGGCGTGGAGTTCGCGGACGGTGAGGTGGCCGAGGCGGACCGGGTGGTGCTGGGGATCCGGCCGCACGCGGGGCTGGTGCCGGGTCAGCGGGTGTGGGGTCCGGGCGATGTGACGGTCCGGGCGGGTGCGGCGGTGCCGGGGCGGTTCACTGTGCTGCTCTCGCTGCGCGGGGGCCGGGACGCGGACGCGGCGCACCGGACCGTGGTGCACAGCACCGATGCGGCGGCGGAGCAGGAAGCGGTGTTCGGGGGGCGGGTCACCGCGCACCCGACGGTCACCGTGCTGCGCCCCGACGACCCGGCGACCCGCCCGGACGCGGCGCACGAGGCGGTGACGCTGACGGCGGTGGTGGCCCCGCAGGGCCCGGTGGATTGGACGGACGCGGCGGTGCGGCAGCGGTTCGCGGAGCTGCTGGTGGAGCGGGCGGAGGCGGCTGTCGAGGGGCTGCGGGGGCGGATCCTGCACACGAAGGTCCGGACGCCCGCGGAGACCGAGGCCGAGACGGGGGCCGAGGGGGGTGCGGTGCCGCCGCCGGCGCTGGCCGGTGCGGAGGGAGCGTATCTGCACCCCGGCAACCTCACCCGGCTGCCGGGGCTCTATCTGGCGGGTGGCTGGTCGCACCCGGGCGGCGGGCTGGCGCATGCCGGGATGTCGGGGACGCTGGTGGCCGGGCTCGTGGTGGAGGGGGACGGCTTCCGCGGCTCGCAGTGAGCGAGAGCGCCGTCGGGGGCCTTGCCCCCCTCGGCGGCGCGCCTCAGTAGCGGTACTGCTCGTTCTGGCCGGTTTCGTAGCCGTCGCCGCCGTTGCCCTGGCCGTACGGGGCGGGCCGGCCGGGCGGCATCGGGGGGTACGGCTCGGGGTCGCGCTGCTGCGGGACCCAGACCCCGCCGGGCGGGGTGTCGGTGGCGTACGGGTCCGTGCCGTAGGCCTGGGCGTAGGGGTCGGTGTAGCTCTGCTGGCCGCCCTGGCTGTCGTAGGCGGTGCCGTAGGTGTCGTAGCCGCCGTAGGGGGCGGACGACGCGCCGGTGGTGCCGATGTACGGGTCGGAGTAGGCGGCGTAGCTCTGCTGCTGACCGGTCCCGTAGTCGTACGGCCCCGCGTAGCCGTCCTGGGCCTGCTGCTGGTCGTAGCCGCCGTGGGGGTCGTACGCGGCGAACTGCGGCTGGGCCCCGTCCGACGCGTACGGCTGCCGGTCGTCCCGGCTCCCCCCGTCGCCCGAGTCGCTGTAGACGCCGTACTGGCCTGTGTCGTCGGGCAGCGGCAGGGGCTCGTACACGGAGGTGGGGGCGTCGGAGTCGGCGGCCGGGTTCCCCGTGCCGTGGGCGAAGGGGTCGGCTGCCGGGGTCCCCGAGCCGTGGTCGAAGGGGTCGGCTGCCGGGCCGGTGGCCGGGTTGGAGACCTCCAGGCCGGAGACCTCCAGCGTGGGCTCCTTGGTGGCCGCGCGCTCGCCGCCGCCCCGGCGGCGGCGGCTCTCTCCCGGGCTGCCGCCGATGGCCCAGCCGGTGGAGAAACCGCGTCGGAAGGAGAGCGTCACACAGGTCTGGCCGGCGGCGAAGGCGAGGGCCCCGACGACGATGACCGGGACGGAGGCGAGCAGGACCCCCACGACCACGCCGAGGAAGCCGCCGAAGGCCAGGAGCCGCCAGCGCAGCCGCGCCTTGTACTGCAGCAGCACCTCACCCAGCAGCCACAGCGCCACCAGACCGAATGCGATGTAGAGGACCGTCCAGCCCACGCCCGCCCCCTCCTGCGGCCGCAGCCGCTCGGGGGCGGGTACGGCCGGTCACGA
The DNA here is from genome assembly GCF_056436485.1 of Streptomyces sp. NPDC043746. Taxonomy (NCBI): domain Bacteria; kingdom Bacillati; phylum Actinomycetota; class Actinomycetes; order Kitasatosporales; family Streptomycetaceae; genus Streptomyces; species Streptomyces sp. NPDC043746. The sequence goes on from NZ_JBWKCM010000022.1 coordinate 127,822, forward strand.
CTGCTTGTGCAGTCCGAGATTTTCGTAGATTTCGAGCGTTGCCGTCGAGTTGTTGAGCGTGATGAAGTGCAGCCCGGGCACACCCTCGGACAGCAGTTTCGCGCAGAACTCCGTTGCGAACTCGATGCCAATGGAGCGTACAGCGGCCGGATCGTCCTTGACCGCGAGGATCCGCTCTTTCAGCGGCTCGGGCACGGTCGCATTGCTGAGCTGCGGGAATCTTTCCAGTTGCTTCACACTGGTGAGCGGCATGACCTCGGGGATGATCGGCGTTTCACAACCCGCAGCGACCACTCGGTCACGCATCCGGAGATAGTGCTCCGGACGGAAGAACATCTGGGTGATCGCATAATCGGCCCCGGCCCGGCACTTGTCGACGAAATGACCGATGTCGGTCTCCCAGTCGGTGGAGCGCGGGTGCATTTCCGGGAACGCGGCGACACCGACGCAGAAGTCGCCGGCCTCCTTGATGAGGCGGACGAGATCGGCCGCGTACGTCACGCCGCGCGGGTGCTCGACCCACTCGCCCATGGGGTCGCCGGGCGGGTCGCCCCGGACCGCGAGGATGTTCCTGATCCCGGCGTCGGCGTACTGGCCGACCATGTTGCGCAGTTCGGCGATCGAGTGGCTGACCGCGGTGAGGTGGGCGACCGGGGTGAGTGTGGAGTCGGCGGCGATCTGCTGGGTCGCCCGCACCGTCCCGGCCCGGGTGGAGCCGCCGGCCCCGTAGGTCACCGAGACGAAGCTCGGCCGCACCGCCTCGATCCGGCGCAGCGCGCTCCAGAGGTTGCGCTCGCCCTTCTCGGTCTTGGGCGCCCAGAACTCGAAGGAGTACGAGGTTTTCCCGGTCGCGAGCATGTCACGCACGGTGCGCGCGTGGTCCGTCCTGGTGGAAGCTGTCCCAAGGGCCATAGGGGGAGGTTAACCAGAGGGTGGACACTCCCCCAACCAGAGCAGACGTTATTGTCTTGTTCTCCCCTTTTCGGCGTCCACCCTTTGGGACAGCACCTGGCCAGGGCCGACACGAAAGCGCTGCTCAGAGCGCGTGTACGCGGACCCGCTTCGCCAGCTCGGCGGTGGCGGCGGCCGGATCCTCCGCCTCGGTGATCGCGCGGACGACCACGATCCGGCGGGCCCCCGCCTCCAGGACCTCGTCCAGACTGCCCGCGTCGATCCCCCCGATGGCGAACCAGGGGCGCGGCTGGGCCAGGGAGGCGGCGTACCGCACGAGGCCGAGGCCGGGGGCGTGGCGGCCGGGCTTGGTGGGGGTGGGCCAGCAGGGGCCGGTGCAGAAGTAGTCCACGCCTTCCTGGGCGACGGCGGCGTCGACCTCGGACTCGGCGTGCGTGGAGCGGCCGATCAGCCGTTCCTGGCCGATGATCGCGCGGGCGGCGGGCACGGGCAGGTCTCCCTGGCCCAGGTGCAGGACGTCGGCGCCGACGGCATGGGCGATGTCGGCCCGGTCGTTGACGGCGAGGAGCTTGCCGTGGCGGCGGCAGGCCTCGGCGAAGAGCGCCAGGTGCTCCAGCTCCTCGGCCGCCTCCATGCCCTTGTCCCGGAGCTGGACGATGTCGACCCCACTGGAGAGCACGGCGTCCAGGAAGGCGGGGAGGTCGCCCTGTCGCTTACGGGCGTCCGTGCAGAGGTAGAGCCGGGCGTCGGACAGCTGCTCGCGAGGCGTGGGCATGGTGGAGTCCCCCCGTGGTCGTGGGGGGGGGGGGGGGGGGGGGGGGGGGGGGGGGGGGGGGGGGGGGGTGGGGGGGGGTGGTGGGGGGGGGGGGTGGGGGGGGGGGGGGGGGGGGTCCCCTCT